>SKJO01000082.1 GCA_007121975.1 Nitriliruptoraceae bacterium
CGACGTCGGTGGGCACCGTGATCGCCCGACGCCCGAGCCCCTCCACCATCGCGCGGGTCTGCTCGAGGCGCTCGGCGCGCCGCGCGCCGAGCGCGACATCCGCCCCGGCCTCGGCCAGCGCACGGGCGAAGGCCACCCCGAGCCCCGACGACGCGCCGGTCACGATCGCCACCTTGCCATCGAGCCGGAACATCTCCAGCACGCTCATCGCTCGTCCTCCCGAGGTCTCCTGCGCTTCCCTGGCCGGACCACCGTAGTCGGTGGCTGCGGACCGGCCACGACCGCGTCTACGATCCGCAGTCGACCCTGAGGCGGCGAGATGCCGCACCCGACGAACGGAACCCCCCATGGACTCGGTCCTCGTAGCCAACCGCGGTGAGATCGCCATCCGCGCCTTCCGTGCCGCCACGGAGCTCGGACTGCGCACGATCGCCGTCCACACCCTCGAGGACCGAGATTCGCTGCACCGGATCAAGGCCGACGAGGCCTACCAGATCGGCGAGCCGGGCCACCCGGTGCGCGCCTACCTCGATGTCGAGGCGATCGTGGCCACCGCGCTCGCGGCCCGCGCCGACGCGGTCTACCCCGGCTACGGGTTCCTGTCCGAGTCGCCGCAGCTCTCGCGGGCCGTGCGTGACGCGGGCATGCTGTTCGTGGGGCCGCCACCCGAGGTGCTCGAGCTCACCGGCAGCAAGACCCGTGCGCGCGACGCCGCCGAGGCCGCCGGAATCCCGGTACTGGGGGCCTCGCCGCTGCTCACCGACCCGTCCGAGGCGGCCGACTACGCCCAGCAGCTCGGCTACCCGGTGTTCGTCAAGGCCGCAGCCGGGGGCGGCGGACGTGGCATGCGCCGCATCGAGCGGGCCGAGGACCTCGCCGCCGCGGTCGACACCGCGATCCGCGAGGCCGAGGGCGCGTTCGGCGACCCACGGGTCTTCCTCGAGCAGGCCATGACCCGCCCGCGGCACATCGAGGTCCAGGTCCTCGCCGATGCCAACGGCGAGGTGGTGCACCTCTACGAGCGCGACTGCTCGCTGCAGCGCCGCCACCAGAAGGTGCTCGAGCTCGCGCCGGCCCCCAACCTGCCGCCGCTGCTGCGCGAGCGGCTGTGCCGCGATGCCGTCACCTTCGCCCGCGCCGTGGGTTACCGCAACGTCGGCACCGTCGAGTTCCTCGTCGAGCGCGCCGAGCAGCCCGACGCCCGGGCGGTGTTCATCGAGATGAACCCGCGCATCCAGGTCGAGCACACCGTCACCGAGGAGGTGACCGGCGTGGACCTGGTCGGCAGCCAGCTGCGCATCGCCGCCGGCGCCACGCTCGACGACCTCGGCCTGGCCCAGGAGCGCATCGTGGTGCGCGGCTTCGCGGTCCAGGCACGCATCACCACCGAGGACCCCGAGCACGGCTTCCGGCCCGACACCGGCCGGATCTCGGCCTACCGCTCGCCGGGTGGTGCGGGCATCCGCCTCGATGCCGGTAGCGCGTATGTCGGCGGGGAGATCAGCCCGTTCTTCGACTCGATGCTGGTCAAGCTCACCGCCCGCGGCACCGACATGCCCAGCGCCTTCCGCCGCATGCGTCGGGCCCTGGAGGAGTTCCGCGTCCGCGGCGTGCGCACCAACGTGCGCTTCCTGCAGGGGCTGGTCGAGGACCCCGACCGCCTCGCCGGCGCGTTGTCCACCGGCTTCCTCGACGACCACCCCGAGCTGCTTCGTGCCGCAGGCGGCGCGAACCGGGTGCAGCGGCTGGCGACCTACCTCGCCGAACGCACCGTGAACCGGCCGCACGGACCGGCGCCGCTGCTGGCCGACCCGGCCGAGAAGCTGCCGCCGCTGCCCGCGGCCGATGCCCCACCGCCGGGTTCCCGTGACCGGCTGCGCGAGCTCGGACCCGATGGCTTCGCCGCCTGGCTGCGGGCGCAGGACACCGTGCTGGTGACCGACACGACCCTGCGCGACGCCCACCAGTCGCTGCTGGCGACCCGGATGCGCACCCGCGACATGCTGGTGGCCGCGCCGCACCTGGCCCACGGGCTGCCGCAGCTGCTGTCGCTGGAATCCTGGGGTGGGGCGACCTACGACGTGGCCCTGCGCTTCCTGCACGAGGACCCCTGGCGCCGGCTCGAGCAGCTGCGCGAGGTCGTGCCCAACATCTGCCTGCAGATGCTGCTGCGCGGACGCAACCTGCTCGGCTACACCGGCTACTCGCCCAAGGCCGTGCGCGCCTTCGTCGAGGAGGCGGCCGCCGCCGGCATGGACATCTTCCGCATCTTCGACGCGCTCAACGACGTCGAGCAGATGCGCACCGCGATCGAGGCCACCCGGGACGCCGGGGTGCTCGCCGAGGGCACGCTGTGCTACAGCGGCGATCTGTCGAGCCCCGACGAGGACATCTTCACCCTCGACCACTACCTCGGCGTCGCCGAAGGCGTGCTCGATGCCGGCGCGCACCTGCTGTGCATCAAGGACATGGCCGGGCTGCTGCGTGCCCCGGCGGCGCACACCCTGGTCACCGCCCTGCGCGAACGCTTCGACGCGCCGGTCCACCTGCACACCCACGACACCGCCGGCGGGCAGCTGGCGACCTACCTCGCCGCGATCGACGCCGGGGTGGACGCCATCGACGGAGCCGCCGCCCCGCTGTCGGGCATGACCAGCCAGCCCAGCCTCTCGGCGATCGTGGCCGCGACCGACGGCGGCGCCCGCACCACCGGCCTCGAGCTCGAGGCGCTGTGGGCGCTCGAGCCCTACTGGGAGCAGGTCCGCCGCCTGTACGCCCCGTTCGAGTCGGGGCTGCGCAGCCCGACCGGCACCGTCTACCGCCACGAGATCCCCGGCGGGCAGCTGTCCAACCTGCGCCAGCAGGCCACCGCGCTCGGGCTCGCGGGCCGGTTCGACGAGATCGAGGACGCCTACGCACGCTGCGACAAGCTGCTCGGTCGGATCATCAAGGTCACGCCGACCAGCAAGGTCGTCGGCGACCTCGCGCTGTACGCGGTCTCGGCCGGGATCGACCTCGATGCGCTCGAGGCCGACCCGGGCCGCTTCGATCTGCCCGACAGCGTGATCGGCTTCCTGCGCGGCGAGCTCGGCACCCCGCACACCGGCTGGCCCGAGCCCTTCCGTACCGCGGTCCTGGCCGCCAAGGGTGGAGCCGACGGCGCCGGTGCCGCGGCCACGGTCGGGCACGGACCGGGTGACGACCTGCCCGACACCCCCGGCCCCGAGCGGCGCCGCGCCCTGGACCGGCTGCAGTTCCCCAAGCCGACCGAGGCCTTCGAGCACGCCCACGAGAAGTGGTGGGACGTCTCGCTGCTGCCCACCGAGGAGTTCTTCCACGGGCTGACCCGCGGCCGTGAGGTCCAGGTCGAGCTGCGCCGTGGGACCCAGGTGTTCTTCGGGTTGCAGGCGATGACCGACCCCGACGAGCGCGGCTACCGCACGGTGCTCCTCGAGGTCAACGGCCAGAGCCGACCGATCGACATCCTCGACACCTCGATCAAGGCCGACGTGCCCGACATCGAGAAGGCCGACGCCGGCAACCCGGCGCACGTCGCCGCCCCGTTGACCGGCGTGATCACCTGGACGGCCGAGGCCGGCACCGAGGTGGAGGCCGGCGCGCCGCTGGCGACCATCGAGGCCATGAAGATGGAGTCGACGATCTCCGCCCCCCATGCCGGAACGGTGGTGCGGGTGTCGACCGGGAAGGGCACGGCGGTCGAGCCGGGCGACCTGGTCTGCGAGCTGCGAGCGACCCAGGACTGAGCCATGCGTGTGACGAAGTACCCGCAGTCCTGCCTGCTCGTCGAGGTCGGTGATCAGCGTCTGCTGATCGACCCGGGCGTGTTCCTCTCCGCCCGGGTCGACCTCGACGAGCTCGGCCACCTCGATGCGGTGCTCGTCACCCACCGGCACGCCGACCACCTCGATCCCGCGCTGCTCACCCCGCTGCGCGAGCGCGGGATCCCGCTGTACGGCAACGCCGACGTGCTCGCGCTCACCGGCCCCGAGGGAGCGCACGAGGTCGGCTCGGGCCGGCCGTTCACGGTCGGGGACGTCGAGGTGGTGCCCCACGACCTCGACCACGTCGTGCTCGTCGACGGCTCGCCCGGCCCGCCCAACACCGGCTTCCTGATCGATGCCACCCTCTTCCACCCGGGCGACGGCATCGAGCTCACCGGCGTCACCGCGCCGGTGCTCGCCACGCCCATCGCGGGCCCGTCGATCAGCTTCCACCGCGCCTACCGGTTCGTGCAGCAGCTCGGCGCGCGCACCATCGTGCCGATCCACTACGCGATGTTCGTGGTCGACCCGCACCACTTCGCCCGCGTCTGCGACCTCGCCGAGGTGGTCGTGCTCGACGATGGCGCCAGCGTCGAGGTGGGATCGGGCCGGTAGCGTCGGTCGACCCGACCGGGCCGCGACCGGCCGAGGAGCGAGTCCGTGGCCCCCCTGCTCGCCCTGGCTTCGGCCGCCTGCTTCGGGGCCGCGGACATCATCGGAGCGATCGCCTCACGGCGGACCTCGGCGATCTGGGTCAGCCTCGCCCTGCAGGTGACCGGGATGCCGGTGCTGCTGGCAGCGCTGCTGCTGCTGCCCGGCGTGGTGTCCGCCCGTGCGCTGGGCCTGGGAGCGCTCGCCGGGACCGCGGGGATCCTCGGCCTCGTGCTCTACCTGCGCAGCCTCGCCGTCGGCCCGGTGGGGGTGATCTCTCCGCTGGCAGCCCTGGTGGGCGCGGCCGTGCCGGTCGGCTGGGGCGTCGCCCTGGGCGGCGATCGGCTCCAGACCGCCGAGGTGGTGGGCGTGCTGCTGGGGTTGGTCGCCGTGGTCCTGGTGGCGTGGTCGCCTCGGGCCTCGACCCGCGCCTACGGTCGTCGTGGTCCAGCCTTCGCGATGCTCGCGGGCACGACCTTCGGGCTGTACTTCGTCGTGCTGGACGCCACCCCACCCGACAGCGGCCTGTGGCCGCTGGTGGCTTCCCGCATGGCTGGCGCCCTGCTGCTGGCGGCCGTGCTGCTGGTGGTGCGCCGACCGGCACCGTCGGGTGGCCTCTGGAACCTGCTGCTGGTCGGCGGGACCGTGGACACGCTGGCGACGCTGACCTTCCTGCTCGCGACCCGTCAGGGCCTGCTGAGCCTGGTGGCGCTGCTCGCGTCGCTGTCGCCGGTCGTCGCGCTGGTCCTCGCCAGGTTCCTGCTCAAGGAGCGGCTCACCGTTCTGCAGGCCAGCGGCGTGGCGGTGGCGATGCTGGCCATCGGCCTGATCGTGACCTGACCGGCGTCCGTCACCTACCTCAGCTGCCACCGAACCTGGCCGCGGACCAGGCCCGCAGGTGCAGGTGCTCGACCAGCTGCTCGCTGGCCTGCACGGCCGCGACCAACCGCGGGTCGCCAGCGGCTTGCGGGTCCACTGCGACCAGGGCCCGCTGCAGCTCGAGCAGGCGCTGTCCGAGCTCTGCGAGCGAAGCGGTCACCGGTGGCGCCGCCAGGGCGTGTTGCTGCGGTCCCATGCCTCACCCTCCCACGAGCTTCACGATTCCTGAGCTCTCCCTCTTCGCTTCGGGCCGACGGCGTGGATGGCCGGACGATCGACATCCGGTGTGCTTGGATCCGCCCCTGAACTAGGGTCAGCAGTCCATCGGATCAGGAGCGGCGGGGATGACCGACAGCGAGTTGGCCAGCGAGTCGACGGCCAGGTGGACCGGCCGACGCACCCAACCTGCGACCCGGTGCGTGCGAGCAGCGCGCAGCGCGAGCGGGGTGCTGCTCGGCACGCTGCTGGCCATCGCCCTGCTGCTCCCCGGCGTCAGCATCGCCCAGGAACCCTTCGCGCTCGATCCCGGCTTCGTGACCGACCGAGCGGGGGCGCTCGACGACCCGGCCCGCGCGTTGGCCGCCATCGACGAGACCGCGGACGAGACCGGCGTCAAGCTCGTGGTGGCGCTGATCGACTCCTTCGAGGGGATGGACCCGACCGCGTGGGCCAACGAGACCGCCGGCATGAGCGGGCTCGGGGTCAACGACGTGCTGCTCGCGGTGGCGGTCGAGGACCGCGTCTACGCCCCGCTGAACATCGACGATGGCTTCCCCCTCGATGACGTCGCGCTCGACCGCGTGGCCTTCGACTGGCTCGAGCCGCAGCTGCGCGACTCCGACTGGGAGGCGGCCATCATCGCGACCGCGCAGGGGCTGTGCGCCGAGCTCGGCGGTGACTGCGCCACCACCCTGGCTCCCGCCGACGCCGCGCAGGACGCCGTCCAGGAGGACACCGACGACGGCGGGATGGGCGCGTTGGGCTGGATCCTGCTGCTCGTCGTGATCGGGGTCGTGGTCGCCCTGGTGCTGCGCTCGCGCCGAGGCAGCGGCAGCTCGGGCGCGGGCAGCGCACCCGCCGCCGCGCCCCCTGCGCCTGGTCAACCCGTCGACGAGCTCGACACCCTCGGGCTCGATGAGCTGCGCAACCGTGCGGGAGCCCTGCTGGTGGCCTTCGACGACGCCATCCGCGAGAGCGACCAGGAGGCCTCCTTCGCCGAGCTCGAGTTCGGTGCCGAGGCCGTCGCCCCGTTCCGCGGTTCGCTCCAGCAGGCGCGCGCCGCCCTGGCCACCGCGTTCGCTCAGAACCAGCAGCTGGCCGACGCCGACGTCGCCGACGAGGCCGCGCAACGAGCCGGCTATGGCGACCTGATCCGACGCTGTGAGGCAGCCGGCGCCGATCTCGAGCGCCATGCCACCGAGTTCCAGCAGCTCCGCGACCAGCGCGGCAACCTGCCCGAGGCGCTCGCCGCTGCTTCGCGGCGCACCACGCAGGCACAGGCCCGCGTCCCCGAACTCGACGGCATCATCGCCGAGCTGAGCGCCGCCTACGCTCCAGCCGCAGTGCTCCCCGTCGCGCAGAACGTCACCGAGGCCGGGACCCGGCTCGAGTTCGCCACCGAGGCGCTCGGTGAGGTCGCCGAGGCCCAGCAGGAAGGCGATGACAACGCGGCCGTGCTCGCCCTGCGCGACGCCGAGAGCGCGATCGCCCAGGCCGAGCAGCTCATCGACGCGGTCCACAGCTCCCGCGAGCAGTTGCGCACGGCCTCGACCTCCCTGGGTGCGGCCGTGACCCAGCTGCGCAGCGACATCACCCAGATCGAGCAGCGGGTCCAAGGCGGGTCGCGCGAGCTGGCTGCCCCGCTGGCGGCCGCGCAGAGCGTGCTCCAGCAGGTCGAGGCCGGCCAGGCGACCGGAGATCTCGACCCGGTCGAGGCCATGGCCCGGATCGCCGAGGTGTCGGTCCCGCTCGAGCAGGCGCTGCACCTCGACCAGCAGCTGCTGACCACCTTCGATGGCCTCGAGCATGCGGCCGCCGCCCGCATCCAGGCGGTGGAGGGGTTCATCTCCACCCGCCGCGGCGCGGTCGGACCCGACGCCCGTACCCGACTCGCCGAGGCCAGCCGGGCGCTCGATGACGCCCGTCGGTTGCGCGGCGCGGACCCTCAGGGCGCCGTGCGCTCCGCCCAGCGTGCCCAGCAGCTCGCCGAGCAGGCCAGCCGGCTCGCCGAGCGGGATGTCTCCTCCTACCGGATGCCTCCGCCGCCGCCCTACGGGCCCGGCTCGGGCTACCCGCCCGGGTCCCCCTACGGCCCGAGCGGCGGGTACGGGCCGACCTCCCGAGGGCGGCGAACGATGGGTCCCGGCGCGGTGGCCGGAGCCGCGCTCGGCGGCTTCGCGATGGGCAGCCGGCGACGGGGCTCGAGCTGGAGCACCCCGGGCCCCGGGTGGAGCGGGGGCGCGC
>SKJO01000440.1 GCA_007121975.1 Nitriliruptoraceae bacterium
CGCTCGTGGTGGGGATGGCCTTCTGCGAGCTGATCTGCGCGATGCAGGGACTCGCGCAGTACGACCGGGCCGAACAGTGGACCGACGCGATGGAGCGCTGGCGCCACCACGCGGCCGTCGGGGGCATCAACGGTCGCTGCCGCGTGCACCGTGCCGAGATCCTGCGCCTGCGGGGAACCTGCGCGGCCGCCGAGGAGGAGGCCCTGCTTGCCTGTGCCGAGCTGCGCCCGTGGATGCGACGCGAGTTCGGCTGGCCGCTGACCGAGCTCGGCACGATCCGGCTGCGTCGCGGCGACCTGGCCGGTGCCGAGGAGGCGCTGCTCGAGGCCTACGCACACGGCTGGGACCCGCAGCCCGGGCTCGCGCTGCTGCGCTTCGCGCAGGGCGAGGTCGAATCGGCCGCCGCCCTGATCGATGACGCCCTGCAACGGCCGGTGAACGCTCCGTCCAAGGAGCGGCCACCCCACACCGGACTGTGGCGCGCCCCACTGCTCGAAGCGCAGGTCCAGATCCTCCTCGCCGCCGACGATCCGGGCACGGCCCGCCGCGCGGCTGCGGAGCTGCACGACATCGCCCGGCAGTTCCAAAGCCGCGCGCTGCGTGCCGGGGCGGCACTCGCCCGGGCACGGGTGGCGCTGGCCGACGACGATCCGCAGTCCGCGGTCGACGACGCCCGCACCGCCGTCGAGATCTGGTGCGAGATCGGCGCTCCGTACGAGGCCGCGACCGCACGACTCGTCGTCGCCGACTCCCTCGCACGGTGTGGGAGAACACCGGCCGCCCAGGCCGAGCGCTCGGCCGCCGAGCAGGCATTCGAGGCGATCGGCGCGACACCGCTCGCGACACCGCTCGCGCCGCCACCCGCGCAGGCGCCGGCCACCGGCCCGCACCGGGACGACGAGGCCATGGTCTTCCGGGCCGAGGGTGACACCCGCACCGTCCAGTTCGACGGCACCCAGGTGCTGCTCCGTGATCTCAAGGGCATGCGCTACCTCGCGCAGCTGCTGCGCGAACCCGGCCGCGAGTTCCACGTGCTCGATCTGTCGAGCCGCGAGGCCGGCCAGCCGGCCGGGACACGGCCCCCGGACACCGAGTCGCTCCCCGCCAGGACGACCAGCGACACCGGCCCGCTGATCGACGACGAGGCCCGCAACGCCTACCGGCGTCGGCTGCACGAGATCGAGGACGACCTCGACGAGGCCACCCGCAACGGCGATGTGGACCGGGCCGCACTGGCCAAGGCCGACCGGGACTACCTCGTCAGCGAGCTGGCACGTGCGGTGGGCCTCGGCGGCCGCGCCCGAACAACCGGCTCGACCTCGGAACGGGCGCGTGCCGCCGTCACCCGCGCGGTGCGCTACGCCCTGCGTCGCATCGCCGACCACCACCCCACACTTGCCGATCACCTCGAACACACCATCCAGACCGGCACCTACTGCAGCTACCACCCCGACCCCCGCCACCCTGCGAAGTGGCAGACCTGAGCCCGCCGGGCGCCTCGACACGCGCTCGTCGATGACCGTCGCCGACGGCCGAACCCGGAGCTCAGCGACGATCGTCGGCCGCAGCGGCCGGCCGGTCCCGCAACCGTCGGGCCACCAGCACCCCGCTGAGCGCGACCGCGATCGCGAACAGCATCGCCCACCGCGGACCGAAGGCGTCCGAGGCCGCGCCGTCGATCGCGGCGACCAGCGGCCGGTTGCCGAGGAAGGCCACACTCCACAGCGCGAACACCCGGCCCCGCAGCTCTTCCGGCACGCGCCGCTGCAGCAGCGTGGTGAACCCGGTGACCCCCAGAACGAACCCGCTGCCGGTCAGCCCGAACCCGAGCACGGCCACCCACACGGCCGGCGACAGCGCGACCGTGGCGAGCCCGGACGCGGTGATCAGCCCACCGGCTGCGGCGATACGCCAGCCTCCCCAGGCACGAGTCAGCCGACCGGCTATCAGGGACGTCGGTGCGGCGGCGATCCCGAAGGCACTGACGAAGGCAGCGGTCAGCGGGTCACCGCCCTCGAACTCGGCGGACATCGGTGGGCTGAGCGTGATCGCCGGATCCGCCGACGCCCCGACCGCGGCGACGCCCAGCAGCAGCAGCAGCGCCGGTCGGTCCGAGCGCACGTACCGCAGCCCCGCCCGCACGGACCGGTCCCCGGCCTCGGGTCCGGGGCGTGGTTGGGTGCGGATCACGAGCAGGGCGGCGATCAGCACCAGGAAGCTGCCGGCGTTGGCGACGAACGCCACCTCGGGGCCGCTGACCGCCAGCAGCAGGCCCGACACGGCCGGGCCCAGTGCCCGGCCCACGTTGAAGGTCAGCGAGGTCAGGGCGACCCCCGACTCGAGGTCGGCGTCCGGGACCAGGGCAGGCACGAGGGCGTTGAGCGCCGGCGCTGCGACGGCCTGCCCCAGACCGATCCCGAAGGCGCACAGCAGCACGGGCCACGCACCGGGGAAGGCGTCGACACCGACAACGACCGCCGCGATCGCCAGCGCACTCGCCGCGCTCGCCGACACCACCTGCGACGCGAGCAGGATCCGACGGCGGTCGAAACGGTCGAGCCACGCGCCGGCGAACGGGCCGAGCACGACCAGCGGCACGAACTGCGCCACGGAGACGAGCCCCACCTGCAGGGCGGAGCCCGACAGCCGGAACACCACGACCGCGGCGGTGACGTTGAACAGCCAGTTGCCGGCGTTGGAGGTGAGCAGCCCCACGAACCAGGGACCGAAGGTGCGGTCGGTCAGCAGCTGCACCGTCGTGCGCGGCTGCGGCTGGGCGGACTCGGCGTGGTCGATCACGCCACCACGCTACCGGCAGGCCCCGCCGACCCCACCCACCTCACCAACGCCACCGGCCGGACCCGGCACGAGGTAGACTTTTTGTACGGACATATCGTCCGGGCGGTTGGACCGGCCCCGCAGGCACGCGCCGTCGACCACCAGGCGACCACACGTCGATCAGAGAGGTACCGACCATGGCCACGCTGCGTCTTGGTGACCCTGCACCGGGGTTCACCGCCGACACGACCGATGGGCCCATCGACTTCCTCGCGTGGAAGCGTGGGGCCTGGGCGGTGTTCTTCAGCCACCCCGCGGACTACACGCCGGTCTGCACCACCGAGCTCGGCGCGAGCGCTCGTCTGGCCGACGAGTTCGAACGGCGCAACACCAAGATGATCGCGCTGTCGGTGGACTCGATCGAGGACCACCGGGGCTGGGCGCCCGACATCGGCGATGTCGGCGGGACGGACCTCAACTTCCCGATCGTCGCCGACCCGGATCGTGAGATCGCGGTCGCCTACGACATGATCCACCCCGGCGAGGGCGACACCTCGACGGTCCGGTCGGTGTTCGTCATCGACCCGGCCGACACGATCCGGCTCATCCTGGTCTATCCGAAGAGCGTCGGGCGGAACTTCGCGGAGATCCTGCGGGTCGTCGACGCCCTGCAGATGACCGATCGGGCGCCGGTCGCAACGCCGGCGGACTGGGTCCCCGGACAGCGCCTGATCGCCTCCGCGGGGCTGAGCATCGACGAGGTCAACGCCCAGTTCGTCAACGTCGAGGAGGTCAAGCCCTACCTGCGGTTCGTGGACGCGCCGAGCGAGAAGGGCTGACCCGTCCCGCCGGTCAGCTGCGGGCCACCGTGCCCATGCGGGTGACGGCCTCGGTGAGGATCGCCGACGAGGTGGCGAAGTTGAGTCGGACGTGGCCCGCCCCACCGGCACCGAACACGTGCCCGGAGCTCAGGGCGACCCGCGCCCGGTCGAGGAACACACGTGCCGGGCCGGCGAGCTCGGTCACGATGCCGGGGCCGTCGGTGCCGTTGGGCTCGTGCAGCCCGAGCGCACGGCAGTCCAGCCACGCGAGGTAGGTGCCGTCCGGCGGCACGTAGCCGACCTGCGGCACGTGCTCGGCGATCAGCCGGCCGAGCAGGTCCCGGTTCGCGGCCAGCCCGGCCAGCAGTGCATCGAGCCAAGCCTCGCCGTCGTTGAGCGCCACGGTGTGCGCCAGTACCCCGAGGTGGCTCGGCCCGTGGCTGACCTCCTCCGGCAGACGGGCGAGCTCGTCGAGGGCTCCCGACCCAGCGACCACCAGCGCCGCCTTCAGCCCGGCGAGGTTCCATGCCTTGGACGCCGAGGTGACCGCGAACGCGTCCTGCGCACCCTCGACGCGGAGGTAGGGCGTGAACCTCGCTCCGTGGAGCACCAGCGGCGCGTGGATCTCGTCGGAGACGACCCGCACCTCGTGCTCACGTGCGAGCGTGGCAACAGCCGTCAACTCCTCGGCGGTGTGCACCACCCCCGTCGGGTTGTGCGGGTTGCACAACAGATAGGCGACGTGGCCACGGCTGCTCCGCGCGGTCGCGAAGGCCGCGCCGAGAGACACGAGGTCGATGCGCCCGGCAGGGTCGAGCGGCGCCTCGACGATCCGGCGATCGTCGTGCGTGACGAACGCGTAGAACGGCGGATAGACCGGGGAGTTGACCACGACCGTGTCGCCGGGCTCGGTCACGAGCCGCAGCACCTCGACGATGCCGAGCATCACGTCGGGCACGATCGCGGTGTGGTCGGCATCCAGCGCGTCCCAACCCCAACGCCGTGCCGCGAAGCCGGACAGTGCCTGCCCATAGGCGCGCGCACCCGCCGGGTAGCCGGTGTCGCCGCGGGCCACCGCCGCGTGCAGTGCCTCACGGATCGGCTCGGCGAGCTGCACGTCCATCTCCGCCACCCACAACGGCAGCACGTCGTCGGGATGGGTCCGCCACTTCAGGCTCGTGCGCTGACGCAACTGCTCGAGCGACACCTGCTCCAACGGGTTGCCGATTCCTGCGAGCGGGCCATCCATCCTCATCCCCTGGTCGCGCCACGCGAGTCAACCACGCCGAGCGCGGCCTCGTACCTCTCCCGGTCCGGCGCGTCCTCGACGAACTCCGCCGTCGACGACGCCGTCGACCTGCTCCCGGCGAGCTGGCTGCCCGGCGCCTCGGAACCCTGATCGTCGCCGCCTCGAGCGTCGTCGGATCAGGGAACCGGACGCAGCCCTTCGCGCTCCGCGGCGTCGAGGAGACGTTCGTCCAGACACACGAACCCGAGCGGTTCTCCGGTTTCCGGCGCAGCCACGAGTGCAGCGCCGAGCTGTGCGGCGTCCGCGGCACGCAGCGGGTGCCGGGCGAGCACCGCCAACGCACGCCGACGCACCATCAGCACGTCCGTCACCTCGTCCCAGACCTCGGCGAGTTCCGCGACGCGGGCGAGCACGCGACGCCGCTGCTCGCGGGTGAGCTCACCCTCCCGGGCACGACGTTCGATGGCACTGGCGAACTCCACCGAGGTCCACGCCCACGTGACGATGTGGGGGTCCTCCTCCAGCAGTGCGCGCATCCTGCCGGTCTCCACCTCGGCGATGACCAGCGGCACCAGGGCCGAGGTGTCCCAGTACCTCACCGCCGGTCGTCCCGATCCTCGTCGACCGCGCGGCGCAGGTCCGATGACAGCTCGAGCGGTTCCTGGTCCAGCACCGTCGAGGCGGCGGCGGTTCCGGGCCGGAGGATCCCCGCCCGGATGAGCCCTTGCCGGTGGTGGTCTCCGGTCGAGCCCGACGCGTCGGCGAGCCCGGTGAGCCGGGCGACGGGCCTCCCGCGATCGAGTACCTGCACCTCGCCACCTCGGCGTACCTCGCGCAGGTACCGCGAGAGGTGCGCCTTCAACTCCGAGACCGATACCGTCGTCATGTGACCAGAATGGTCATCTGTTGATGAGCTGTCAAGTCACCCAACCCGGCCGCGGAGCCCGCGCTCGCTCCACGAGGGACCCGCACGCAAACGACCCGACTGCGGTGGCGTGCTAGCGACGCGGCTCCCACCGGAACCAGCGCACCGCACCGGCGGTCGCGAGCGCGGTCACCACCACCGTCGCCAGCAGGCTCGGCGCTGCCTCGGTGAACCACGCGAGGAGTCCGGTGCCCGCGGGACCGTCCCACCCGAGGCGCAGCAGCTGGATGACCCCACCCCCAGGCAGCGCGAGCACGGCCCAGTCGGTGGCGTCGAAGGGCCGCAGCATCGCCCACACCGACGCACCCATCAGCAGCGCGACCACCGGGCAGGTGGTGATCATCGCGTGCTCCGAGGAGCGGGTGAACGCCGCGACGACGAACGTGATCGCCCCGATGGAGGCGACAACGGCGAGCACCCCGAGGCTCAGCATGGCGACACTGGCCGGTCGCTGGTCGTAGACCGCCGCGGTGATCAAGGTGAGCACGACCGCCTGGATGACGACCAGGGCCGCGGGGATGCCGATGGTGCCGGCCAGCACGTTGGTCGAGCTGGCCTCGGAGCTGCGCCACCGCTTCAGCACCAGCTGCTCGCGCCGGCTCGCCAACGCCATGGTGCCGACGGTGTGCAAGCTGAGGATCTGCAACCCGATGACCTGGAAGACGATGGCGGTTCCCAGCCCCTCACCGACCGTGGGCTCGTTGACCACCCACACCGCGCCGATGAGCAGGGGAAGACCGTGGCGGTCGCCCCGGCGGTGGTGTCGCGCCGCAGCAGAGCCAGTTCGGTCCGTAGCAGGGTCATGGTCGCGTTCATCGGTGCACCTCCTCGGCGTCGTGCAGATCGGCCAGCGAGGCGCCGGCGATGATGTCAGCGAATGCGTGTGCGGCATCACCGTCGATCCGGACACCCTCGGGAAGCGACGTGGTCTGCCGCGCGTTGACCATCTCGGCGTCGCTGAACGTGCCAAGCGGGATGGTGTCGAACCGTCGCCGGAACGTGTCCACGTTCGTAGCCCGGTTGAGCACGTCGGGCAGCCCAGTCACGTACAGCAACACCGGCAGGTGCACCATGGTGTGCACGTTGATGCGCTCTTCGTGCTCCAGCACGTCACCGAGCGCGAACAGCAGCTTGGACCGCTGCTCGTTGTCAGCGTTCTGCAGCTCATCCAGCCGCACCACGACCACACGCTGTCGCTCGGGGGGCCGGGTCGTGTTCTCCCACGCCAGGGTGGCGGCCAGCTTCACCAGGCCGTCGCGCACCACCAGGGGGGGGTTGGCGATACTCGCGTTCTCCAGGGCGAACTGCACGCCCTTGAACCCCCCTCGCGGGCACGCAAGTCGCCGGGGTCCCACAGGTCGAGGCCAACCGCCGGCGCAGCACCCACTCCTGTTCCCGAAGGGAGCCCGACATCTTCGTCCACGACATGCAGGACCACGTTGGCGATCTCCTCCGCGTCGACCAACCATGACCAACGTCCAGTGCGGAGACGTCATCCTCGGTGACCTCGCCCTCGACCTCATCGTCGCCTGCCGCCAACAGCCGGGTTCCGGCGCGCCTAGCGGCCGCGAGGCCGGTCAGGATCTCGCGGCGTTGACGGGTGTCCAGGGTGGGCACGTTTGGGTTCGACCTGGGTTCGGGATCCGGATCACGGTGGAGCCGTGATCGAGATCCGTGTCGGTAGGGGAGTCACGGACGTCAGTCTCCGTGGTAGAGCCTTTCGAGGTCGACGAGTTCAACGTCGCCACGGTGCCGCATCTCGTCGTACAGCGCAGGATCGAACGTCGAGCCGACCAGGAGAAGGCGTGCGTCGTCAGCTCGAGCCCCGATTCGGTGCCTTGCTTCGGTGAGCCGATCCAGGTGGCGGCGACCGATCGACTCGCCGGCCTTGGCTTCGCCGATCACGGTGATGCGGCGGGAGCCCACCTCGGGGTGGTCGTCGGCGACAACGACGTCCAGTTGCCGTTCGACACCGCCAGTTACGACCCGCGATGGCCCG
>SKJO01000140.1 GCA_007121975.1 Nitriliruptoraceae bacterium
CCACGCCGCTCGGTGCTGCCCGGCGAGCGTGCGCTGCGCGAGGAGCCGCTGGGCGGTTCTGCCGGCATCCGACAGCCGGCAGGCGGACGACAGCACGACCAGCCGGTCCACGACGTCGGGGTGGTCGATCGCGGTCTGCAGCGCGATCGACCCACCCGTGGAGATACCGACCAGCCGGACCGGGCCCGGCAGGTCGGCGCGGACGGCGATCGCGACGTGCTCGGCCAGGTCGGCCATGGTCGTGCCCGGTGGCAGGCCGGCCCGCCGGCTCACGACGTGGACCCGGAACACCCGCTGGAAGGGCCGGCCGAAGGTGTGCAGCGGCGGTGACCGTTCCGAACGTCCCGGAGGACCGTGCTCGGGCGACAACCCGCTGAGCACGACCAGCGGGGGGCCGGTGCCGACGGCGACCTCGGGCAGCCCGCCCGTGAGGTACCCGGCCTGCACCCGCATCCTCGAGCCCCCCTGGCCGACCGCAGCGTCCGGTCCCCGCTGGCAGGCCCGTCATCCGACCTGCTGCTCACAGGCTCCTCGGGCCCCGTGACCGGCGCCAGGGCAGGAGGTCCCGACGACCGCACGAGTACCCGGCGGCCGACGCGGTCCGGTGGGCGAGGTGCTGGCACGCCAGCCGCATCAGGTGACCATCAGGTCACACGCTTCCTGGAGGTGGCGTGCAGGACGATCGAACCCCGCCGGTGTGGCGGGCGTTGGCCGATCCGACACGCCGATGGATCCTGGACCTGCTGCGCGATCGTCCGCGGACGACCGGGGAGCTCGACGAGGCCTTCGACGGGCCGCGGTTCGCGGCGATGAAGCACCTCACGGTGCTCGAGGACGCCGGGTTGGTGCGCGTG
This sequence comes from Nitriliruptoraceae bacterium, assembly GCA_007121975.1. GTDB lineage: Bacteria > Actinomycetota > Nitriliruptoria > Nitriliruptorales > Nitriliruptoraceae > SKJO01. The sequence goes on from SKJO01000140.1 coordinate 855, forward strand.
CGCCGATGCGGCCGGCAACGGTGGAACCACCTCGATCCGGTCCCGATCCAACGGCTGTCCGAGCGGTGGATCCGACCCTACGAGGCGCACTGGGCATCGTCGCTGCTCGCCGTGCAGCGACACGTCGAGGCAGACAGCGAGGAGTCAGCGACGATGGGCGAGCTCGGAAGCATCCACCTCGGGGCGCAGGTCACGATCGCCGGATCGCCAGCGCAGGTCTGGCACGCGCTGACCGCCGAGACAGCCGCCTGGTGGGGTGCGCCCCACCAGCGCGGCGGGGCGGCCGGCATCGTGGTGGACGCGCGCCTCGGCGGACATCTCGAGGAGCGCTGGGATCACGGCGGCTGTGCGATCTGGGGGACGGTGACCGCGCTGCGCCACGACGAACACCTCGAGATCGAGGGCCCCTTCGGGATGGCGGGGCCGGTCGCCGGCGTGGTGCGCATCGACCTGGAGCCGCGCGGTGACGCGACGCTGGTGCGCCGGTCCCACGAGGCGGTCGGGCGGGTCGACGACGCCACGCAGCGCAGCCAGCGCACCGGGCGGGAGGACCTGCTCGCGCCCGGCTCAAGGCCTTCGTCAACCTGCTGATCCCGGCAGGGACCCGCGCGCGCCGTCTGACTCGGGCCACGTCGTCCAGGAGGATGCGCCGGAGTTCATCGCGCAGGCGATCCACACCTGGTGGGACCGCCTCGAGCACACGACCTGCGCCTCGCTGGCAGCCGAGCATCGCGGGTGCCGACGGCGACAGGGTCAAGCTACCGCCCGAGGCCACGCCCTACACCCCGTCCGGCGCGGGCACAACGACAGCAGCAACGCGGCGGTCACCAGCACGAGCGCCGGTGCGTTCCCGGCTGCGCCCGGCGCCGTGCCCACGGTGGTGACGGGCTTGAGCGCACCCGCGACCTCGCGCAGCACGAGCTCGAGGGCCAGCGTGGCGAGCACGAGGGGCACCAGCCCCGGGTAGCGCAGGACGAGCACCGTGAGCAGCAGCCCGAGGAGGAGCTGCACCGCCCCCCACTGCCCGAACATCGCCACGATGTTGTCGCCACCTTCCACGCTGAGGTCGATCGTGGCGATGCTGCCCGCACCGCCGTCCTCGGCAACGAGGTGGATGAGGCTCCGGACGAGGATGACGCCGAGGTAGACCAGGGCGAACCCGCGGGCCAGCGGCGGCCCGCTGACACCGGTCGGGTCGTCGGGGAGCAGGCGTCGCGGGTCGGGACGCCAGGTGGCAGGCAGGAGAGACGCGCGCAGTTGCGCCGACATTCGAAGACTCCCGGGGTCAGGCCTCGCCCCAGGATCGAGGTCGAGGATCCAAGGTCGGAAGTCTTCCGGGCGACCCGCGAACCTGTCAACTGACCTATTATCAGGCGCATGCGCACGGACCCCTCCCCCACGCCGTCGGATCGCCCGCCTACGACACGTCGTGGGCCGGGCCGGCCGGCCCGCGGCACCTCGCCGCTCGACCGGAACCAGCTGCTCGCGGTGTCCGCGCGCGCCTTTGCGACCGGCTACGCCTCGACCAGCGTGCGGGCGATCGCCCGTGAGCTCGGGGTCAGCCAGGCCGCCGTCCAGCACCATGCACCGACCAAGGATGCGCTGCTGCGCGCAGTGATCGACGGGTTCATGGTCCCGCGACTCGCTGCGGCACGCCGCCAACTCGACGTGCTCGACCCCGACGACGGCGACCCGGCCGAGTCGCTTCGTCGGATGATCCGATGGCGGATCGGGACGCTGGCGGAGCACGCCGGGCTCGTCGTCGCGATCCTCGCCGACACCTCCCCCGGTGCCGACGGCCGGAGAGAGCACCTGCTGGCCCGGCTCCTCCCCGCGGCGGATGCCGGCATGCGTTCGCTGCGGGGGCTCGAGCAGCGCGGCGCCGTGCGGCCCGTCGATCCCTCGACGTTGACCGCGATCGCGATGCTCGCGCTGCCCGCCGCCGCGACCAGTTGGCACCACCTCGCCGTCACGGGTGTCCCGCAGCGATCGTTCGAGGAGTTCCTCGACGCGTTCAGCGACCTGCTGACCTACGGACTGCTCCCACGCTGAGCCGCAGCTGCGGCCACCGCCCATCACCCATCGAGGCCGCGCCGGCCGCAGCCGGAGTTCAGTAGGGTCGACGACAACGGACCTCGAGGAGCGCTCATCGGACCGTTCCGGCACCTCCAAGGGTGGCGCTCACCGGTCGGTGGCCGACCACACGCGACCTGGACCATCCACGGTCGTCGCACCGGGCTGCGCGGTCGATGACCGACGAACCGTCGCCGACACTCGCTCCCGACCCGGACGAGGAGCCGACGGACCGCGAGCGCCTCGCGGGGCTGCTCGAACGTCGGCTCGACATCCCCATGGCCGTGCTCGCGGTCGTCTGGGCCGGGTTGGTGGCCTACGAGCTGGTCGCCCCGCGAGACCAGCTCGGAACCCTGGCGGTGGCCAGCAACGTCATCTGGGCCCTGTTCGCGATCGAGTTGATCGTCAAGCTGGTGGTATCCCAGAACCCGGCTCGGTTCCTCCGTCGCCACTGGCCGTCGGTGCTGTTCCTGGTGCTTCCGCTGCTGCGGGTACTGCGGCTGTTCCGAGCGCTCCGCCTGATGCGGGTGCTGCCGGCCGGCCGCGTCGTCGGGTCGTCCTACCGTGCGGTCGGAACCGCTCGAGGGCTGTTCACCGGCCGGCTGCAGTTCCTGCTGGTCGTGACCGCCGTCGTCGTGTTCGGCAGCGCCCAGTTGCTGTTCGTGCTCGAGCGGGGACGTGACGGCGCGCTCACCAGCCTCGGTGATGCGTTGTGGTGGTCGGCGAACCTCGCCATCACCTCGAGCCTCGTGCATGAGCCGGTGACGCTGGCCGGCCGTCTGCTCGCGATCGCGGTCTCCGCCTACGCCATCGTGGTCTTCGCCTCCCTGGCAGCCACGATCGGCGCCTTCTTCGTCGAGACGCGCCAGGAACGTGCGGCGCAGGAGGACGACCGTCCGTAGACGCGCCGCTGCCGCCGGTCGGGCACGGGCCGTGCCTCGAGGTGTTCAGGCGCCTATCGTCCCGCCCAGCGGCAGGTTCATCGGGCTCACCGTCGATGCCGCCGAGGTCTCCGGGTTCTGGCTCACGGCGAGCACGGAGCGGCCCGAGCGGTACACCTGAATGGCGGGTGGCCCGATGGACGTGCCGTGGATGGGGACGATGACCAGGTCCCCGGGCTGGGTGACGGTGGCCGCCCACTCCTCGAGGTCCATGGCACCTTCGCGGTGCTCGGCGGTGGATGAGATCGTGAGACCGGCGGCCTCCAGAGCGGGAGGTGCGACCGGACCGACGATCAGGGGCTGATCCCGATGGCGGGACAACGTGGCGGCGAGTTCGAGCGCCAACGCCATGGTGGGCAGGTTCCCGGGAGCGAGCTCAGCAACGCTCGAGTAGAGGAGCACCCGCCCCTGGCTGGCTGTGGGTTGCAGCGCCGCGATCGCGACAGGAACGGAGGTGGCCGCGACGATCTCGGTGTAGGTCGCGCCCACCATCCACGATCGCAGGTCATCGGGGCCGGGCCATCCCAGTAGCAGCAGCGACGCGTCGATCTCGATCGCCGCCTGGTTCAAGCCGGCGGACACCGACCGGTTGACCCGCAGCAGCGTCTCCGCGTCGCCACCGAGCTCACCCAGCACCCGGTCGACCTCGGACCGCTTGGCACGGCCGTCGTCGACGTCGACGCCTCCTGACGAGGTGACCGGCACCAGCGGCTGGACGAACCCGCCAGCTGGGTCGGCGAGGGTGCGTCCGAGCCGCAGCACGTCGACCAGCCCGTCGAGCTCACCGAGGACCGGCACGAGGATCGTCTCACCCGCTCGCCGACGTTCGCCGACGGGCGGTGGGATCTTGGGTGCGAAGCGGTTGGTCCCGACCGACGTGACGATCAGGCTCGCCGCGACCACGACCATCACCGCGTTGACCACGTCGCTGCCGTACAGGTCGATGTTGTAGCCGATCACGGTGGCTGCCAGGGTGGCGGCCGCCTGGGCGACCGACATCGAGAACAGCAGCCCGACCTCTGGCCCGGCGAGACCGAAGACGCGCCCCGTGAGCCATGCCGCGATCGCCTTGCCGACGACGAGGGCAGTCACGAACCCCAGCGCCAAGCGGATCGTCGTCCACTCGAACATGACGCCGGGGTCGAAGATCAACCCGACCGAGATGAGGAAGGTCGGGATGAAGAACGCGTTGCCGAAGAAGTCGGTCACCGCCATCAGCGGACTGGCGTTCGGTACCAGACGGTTCAGCCCGACACCGATGAAGAAGGCGCCGATCAGCGGCTCGACCCCGACCAGCTCGGCGATCACGGCCGACGAGGTGAGGCCGATGAACACCAGGATGTAGCGCAGGGTGCGTTCCTGACCGAGCCCGGTGAAGAACCACCGGGCGATCGCCGGGAAGACCACGAAGCAGTAGACGCCGAGCACGGCGAACCCGACGGCGATGTCGAGCACGAGGCGAGCGCCGCTGGTGTCGCCAGTCTCCGCGCCCACGATGAGCGCGAGCACCACGAGCGAGATGCCATCGGTGATCGCGCTGGCCCCGACGATCGCCGCGACGGGCCGGGTCTTGGTGAGCCCGTACTTGGCCACCGTCGGGTAGGCGATCAGGGTGAACGACGCCCAGAACGAGCCGATCAGCACCGCGGGACGCGGGTCGATGCCGAGCAGCAGTGCCACACCGGTACCCAGCGCCATGGGGATGAAGGCCGTGAGCAGTCCGAACCCACCGGAGATGACGCGGTAGCGAACGAACGCCTCGAGGTCGAGCTGCAAGCCGGCGAGGAAGATCAGGTAGAGCACCCCGATGCTGCCGACGGCCTGGAGGGCGGTGAACCGCGGCAGCACGTCGAGCATGTTCGGCCCGATGAGCGCACCGAACATCAGCAGTCCCAACAGCCCCGGCAGCCGGAGACGTTCGGCGATCAGCGGCCCGAACACGATGACGAGTCCGACGATGGTGAACCCGAACGCCGGGCTCAACTGCACCGCTGCCCAGTTCATGACATCAACCCTCGCAGTGGTGGGCTCCGACGGCGCCCGTGGTGTCTGATCTGTCGCCGGATGCGCGACGGTGGCGATGCGAGCGGAAGTGTTGCGTATGGCCCCGAGTTCGCCGAGCACCAGTTCACTCAGCGCGCTCGAAGCGGGTGGAGGGCTCCGACCCGACCACACCCCCACCAGCCCGGAACTCGCCGCTCGGGCGCGCCGAGCAGCCAACGGTCAGGCGTCGGTCCCAGCGAGCCCAGCAGCGAACTCCTCGAACTCGTCCACGCCCTCTGCCCGGTACGCCCACCAGTCAGGCCCGGCATCCCGATCCGTGACGGCGTCGAACCTGGGCTCATCGTCGTTCGGTGCAGCGCGGTCGCAGGTCAAGCGGGCGGGACGAGTGTGTTCGCGAACACCAGCCAGGCGAGCAGCGACTTGGCGACCAGCGACAGCACCACGTAGGTCGTCTCACCCCGGAAGTAGTTGGCCCACTTGCCGATGCGCTTGTACTGCAGCCACTGGTTCAGACCGAACGAGAAGAAGAACGCAAACAGCGCGAACACGATCACCCAGACGAACCCCGGAACCTGCGACAGGTCCCGGTCCGCGTTGCCGACCCCGAGCACGTAGAACGCGATCGCGATCCACGGGGTGAGACCGACCCAGGTGCCGAGCCAGAACGGCAGCAGCGACTCCCCGGGGCGCAGGTAGCGCTCCTGGAGGTCACCGAATGCGATCATCGCGACGTTCGCGCCGGCGATCGCGATGAACGCCGCGACGTCCACGACGCCCGTCACGGCGGCGATCAGGATGACCATGATCGTCGAGGACGCTGAGTACTCGACCCAGCGGGCCGTGTTCTTGCCGCGCCGGATATCCGCCGCGTAGCGCTCGAAGTACCACGGCGACGCGATCGTGAAGTGCGCGAGCGCGCTGATCAGGAGGAACAGGAACACCCACAGCCCGACGTCGAGCGAGAACAGCTCGATGAGCTGAGGTTCGGTCCCGGGCGGACCCTGCGGGTAGGTCCCCGCGATCGGCAGGGTGAAGCCGGTCTCGTTGAGGGAGTACACGGCGACGGCCTGCACCAGGTGCAGCACACCGAGGACGACGTTCTGGACCCGAAGCCGCTTCAGGCGGGCGTCGATGGCCTCTGCGGGCATGCCGGGGAAGAGCAGTTCGTCAGCTCGGGACACGTGGTGGCTCCTGGTGGTTGGCTCTTCGAGCCATCGCGGCCGGACATCGCGCTCGATGGCGAGGGAGGCCGTCATCAACGCGGTTGCGCTCGTGACGGAACGCCAACACGGTAGGGCACCCGACCAGGAGGAGACAGCCCCCTCGCCGGCATCTCGACTCCTCGCGAGGGCTCTCGTCGGTCAGCTCCCCGTCGGACTGCGCCGAGTCCAGACAGATCGTCCGCTTGGAGCCTGATCGCGCACGCCGACGAAGCCCACCTGCGACAGGCCCCGATCAGCGAGCAGCAGCAACCCCCGAGACGGCTCGAGGCACCTCGCGTCAGGCACGAGCGTGAAGTCCGTCACCACCGCAGGACTCCCGACAGCCGGGAGGACCGCCGGGCCGGTCCGACCACGTGTGGACGAGCGTTTCGTCCCCCCGTCAGGCTGTCGCCGGCCGGGAGGACCGCCAGACCGGCCCAACCACGCGTGGACGGAAGTTTCGTCCCCCGCACGGCCCACCGGCGGGCCCAAACATGCGTGGACGGAAGTTTCGCCCCTCCGCAGGACTCCCGACGGCCGGGATGACCGCCGGACCGGCCCAAACACGCCTGGACGGAAGTTTCGCCCCCCGCACGGCCCACCGGCGGGCCCAAACATGCGTGGACGGAAGTTTCGCCCCTCCGCAGGACTCCCGACGGCCGGGATGACCGCCGGACCGGCCCAAACACGC
>SKJO01000260.1 GCA_007121975.1 Nitriliruptoraceae bacterium
GTCGCCAGGTCCCCGAGCGCCGCCAGCAGCAGCCACGACGGGCCGAGCGGGGTGGCGGCGTGGGTGGCGAGCCGGGCGCGCAGGGCGGCGAGCTCGGGCGAGCCCCAGCGCAGCGCGTTGGCCAGTCGGCTCGCGCCGGTGTACGACAGCCAGGTCCCCCGCCAGGGCATGTTGAAGGTCGTGACCGAGCGCACCGCGTGCGGTGCCTGAAGGGCGGCGGCGGCGGCCAGCACGCCGCCGAACGAATGGCCCACCAGGTGCACGGGGCCGTCGAGGTGCAGGTGCTCGACGCCGTCGCGCAGCTGCGCGGCCAGCCGATCGATGCTGCCGGCGGGCCGGTAGACCCACACGCGGGCCTCGTGGCCCTCGGCGTTCAGGTGGGCGGCCAGCGGCTGCAGCCGGCGCAGATCGGTGCCCCAGCCCGCGAGCAGCAGTGCGGTGGAGCTCGACACGATCTTCCCCAGTGCGGCACGAGTGGTCGTCGCAGCGTATTCGGTGTGGAGGTCCGCACGGATGTCGGGGCGTGCAGCGGGTGCCGAGGTGGCGCGCTGGCTTCGGGGTGGCGGGTCGGCTGCGCTAGGCTCACTGGTGAGCGAACGTTCACTCGCACCGCGGCTCGCGGTGGGCGATCCGGCGGCGAACCGACCGGCAGGAGGGACCTCGACGTGACGATGGACGAACGCACGCTGGTGACCGAGCGCATCGACAAGCTGCTCGCCTCGCACCCGCCCGCAACCACCCCCGAGCGCGAGTTCTGGGGGGCGCAGTTCGACCACGGGCTGGCCTGGGTGCAGCACCCCGAGGACTTCGGTGGCTGCGGGGTCAGTCCCCGCTGGCAGGCCGAGGTCGACCGCCGCATCGTCGAGGCCGGCGGCTCGGTACGCAACCGCTACCTCAACGTGCTCGGCATCGGCATGGGTGCGGGCACGCTGATGGCGCACGCCGACGAGCAGCGCCAGCGCCGCATGCTGCGCCCGATGTTCACCTGCGAGGAGATCTGGTGCCAGCTGTTCTCCGAGCCCGGTGCCGGCTCGGATCTCGCCGCGCTGTCGACCACGGCCGTCAAGGAGGGCGACACCTGGATCGTCAACGGCCAGAAGGTCTGGACCACCCTCGCGCACCTGGCGACCTGGGGGTTGCTGGTGGCCCGCACCGACCCGGACGTGCCCAAGCATGCGGGGCTGACCTACTTCGTGGTCGACATGCAGGCCGACGGCGTGGACGTGCGGCCGCTGTACCAGATCACCGGTGAGGCCGAGTTCAACGAGGTGTACTTCGACGATGTGCGCATCAACGACGACATGCGCGTCGGCGAGGTCGGCCAGGGCTGGGCGGTGGCCATGACCACGCTGATGAACGAGCGGGTCGCGATCGGCTCGAACGTCGCCCCGCGCGGCTCGGGCGCGATCGCCCACGCGCTCGAGGCCTGGCGGCAGCACGGCGGTGACGACCCGGTCGCCCGCGACCAACTGCTGCGCTACTGGGTCGAGGCCGAGGCGCAGCGACTGACCACGATCCGCGCCGGCGAGGCCCGCAAGTCGGGTACCCCCGGCCCGGAGGGCTCCACCGGCAAGCTGCACTGGGCGGACCTGAACAAGGCCATCACCGCCTTCACCATCGACCTGCTCGGCGCCGAGGGCATGACCTACCCCGGCGGCTACGAGTTCACCCGCCCCGACGAGACCGCCAACCGGGCCGAGAGTCCGCACAAGGCCTTCCTGCGGGCCCGCGCCAACTCGATCGAGGGGGGCACCAGCGAGATCATGAAGAACATCCTCGGCGAGCGCGTGCTCGGCCTGCCCGGAGAGCCGCGGGTCGACAAGAACGTGCCCTGGCGCGAGGTGCCGCGCAGCTGACCATCCCCGGGCCCCCGCCCGCCGAGGCTCGAAAGGCCGCACGATGACCACCGCCACCCCCGCCGTGTCCTTCGCCGTCACCGAGGAGCAGCGCCTGCTGCGCGCCACCGTGCGCGAGCTCGTCACCGCCCGCGCCACCTCCGAGCGGGTCCGCGAGGTGATGCTCGGTGACGACGGCTACGACCGCGACGCCTGGGCCGAGCTCGCCCAGACCGGCCTGACCGGGCTGACCATCCCCGAGCGCTTCGGCGGCGCGGGCGCGAGCTTCGCCGAAGTCGCGATCGTGATCGAGGAGGCGGGTCGCCGCCTGCTGCCGGTTCCACTGCTGTCCAGCGCCGTGCTCGGCACCGAGGCGGTGCTGGCCGCCGGCACCGAGCAGCAGTGCGCCGCGCTGCTGCCCGCCGTGGCCGAGGGCGCCACGACCCTGGCACTCGCCCACCTCGACCAGCGTGGCGGGCTGACCTCCGAGCCCGGGGTCACCGCCCGGCGCGACGGCGGGGACTGGGTGCTCGAGGGCACCGCCGGCTACGTGGTGGACGGCGCCAGCGCGGATCTGGTGGTCACCGCCGCGGTCAGCGACGACGGCCTGCTGCTGCTGGTCGTGCCGGGGGAGAGCGCCGGGTTGGCGCGCCGCCCGGTCGAGGTGCTCGACCTGACCCGGCCGATGGCCACGCTGGTCTACGACGGCGTGCGGGTGGGCGACGACGCCCGGCTCGCCGCCGACGATGCGATCGTCGCGCTGCACCGGGCGCTGAGCGCCGGGGTGGTCGCGATCGCCTGCGAGCAGGTCGGCGGCGCCAGCCAGATGCTCGAGATGACGACCGCCTACGCCCGCGACCGGATCCAGTTCGGCCGGGCGATCGGTTCCTTCCAGGCCGTCAAGCACCGGCTCGCCGAGCTGCTCGTGCAGGTCGAGTCGGCCCGGTCGACCGCCGAGCATGCCGCCCGGGTGCTCGCCGAGGGCGACCGCGAGGAGCTCGCGATCGCCGCCCCCATGGCCAAGTCGTATGCCTCGGAGGTGTTCGAGCGGGCCAGCGCCGACGGCATCCAGCTGCACGGTGGCATCGGCTTCACCTGGGAGCACGACGCCCACCTGTACTTCAAGCGCGCCAAGGCCACCAAGCTGCTGCTCGGTTCCCCGTCGCACCACCGCGCCCTGCTCGCCGAGGTGCTGGGCCTGTGATCCGCTCGGCCTGTGCGACGATCGCCGGCCGGTGAGCGACCGGGCCGATCCGCGTGCGCCCGCCGCCACCGACCGGGGCCGCCGACGCCGTGAGGCGGTGCTGGATGCGGCTGCGCTGCTGTTCCGCGAGCGGGGCTTTCACGGCGTGTCGGTGGACGACCTCGGCACCGCGGCGGGGATCAGCGGACCGGGCCTCTACCGCCACTTCGCGTCCAAGGACGCGGTGCTCATGGCGGTGCTCGACCGCCTCTGGCAGCAGCTGCGTCCGGCGCTCGACGAGGCCCGCCAACGGCCCCCGGAGCAGGCGCTGAGGGTCCTGCTCGACGCCCAGCTCGACCTCGCCCTGCATCAGCCCGAGGCGATCGTGGTGCTGGTACGCGAGCTGCGCCACCTGCCCGCGGACTACCGCGAGCGGGCCAGCCGCAACCACGACCGCTGGGTGTCGGCCTGGGCCGAGGCCATCGGTGGGCTCGCCCCCCACCTCGACGTCGAGGTGGCGCGGGCCGTGGCCGTGTCCGTGCACGGCCTGATCGACGCTGCCGCGCTGTACACCGACACCGACGCGAGCCCGCTCAGCAGCCGGCAGCGCCGCACGCTGCTCGAGCAGCTGGCGTGGGGTGCGCTGCAGGCCGGGGGCGTGGGCACGGGCTGATCCGCTGCGCCATGGCGCGGCGGAGGGCTAGAGTCGCGCGCATGCCCTTCTCCGACCCTGCGCCGACGGCGGCCGCGCTGCACGCGCGGGCCCGGTCGTGGATCGCGGGGGATCCCGACCCGGTGACCCGGGCCGCGCTCGAGCAGGTGCTCGCCGCCGGCGACGAGGCGGTGCTCGCCGAGCACGTCGACGGGTCGCTGGCCTTCGGCACGGCCGGCCTGCGCGGCATCGTCGGGCCCGGTCCCCTGCGCATGAACCGGGCGGTGGTGATCCGCACCACCCGGGGGCTGGCCGACCATCTGCTCGCAACCGTCGACGGTGCCGCCGAACGCGGCGTGGTCGTCGGTTTCGACGCCCGGCACGACTCGGCGCGGTTCGCCACCGACGTGATCGCGGTGCTGTGCGCCGCGGGGCTGGCCGTGCACCGCTTCGTGACCCCGCAGCCCACCCCGCTGGTCGCCTACGCGCAGAAGGTGCTGGGTGCAGCCGCCGCGGTGGTGGTCACCGCGAGCCACAACCCGCCCGAGTACAACGGCTACAAGGTCTACACCGAGGGCGCCGCGCAGCTCGTCGCTCCCGAGGACACCGCGATCGCGGCCGCGATCGACGCGGTCGGTCCGGCCACCGAGGTGCCCCGAGCCGATCCCGAGACCAGCGAGCGGGTGCGCACCGTCACCGATCAGGTCGTGGACCGCTACCTCGGCGAGCTGGCCACCACCCTGCCGCCGGTCGACGGACCGGAGCTGCGCATCGTCACCACCCCGCTGCACGGGGTCGCCGGGCCGTTGCTGCACCGGGCGCTGCGGGCACACGGCTACCACGACCTGCACGAGGTCGCCTCCCAGGCCGTACCCGACGGCGACTTCCCGACCGTGCCGTTCCCCAACCCCGAGGAACCGGGGGCGCTGGATGCCGCGCTGCAGCTGGCCGGGCAGCTCGACGCCGACCTGGTGCTGGCCAACGACCCGGATGGGGACCGGCTCGCGGTCGCGGTACCTGACGGCGCCGGCGGCCATCGGGCCCTGACGGGCAACCAGGTCGGGGTGCTGCTCGCCGATCATCTGCTGCGCGGCGCGGACGCCGACCACCCGCTGGTGGTCGCCAGCATCGTCTCGACCCCGATGTTCCGGCAGGTCGCGGCCGCCTACCGCGCCCGCGCCGAATGGAGCCTGACCGGGTTCAAGTGGATCTGCAAGGCCGCGCGGGACCTCGCCCGCGAGCAGGGCACGACCCTGGTGGTGGGCTTCGAGGAGGCGCTCGGGGTGACCATCGGCGATGTCGTGCACGACAAGGACGGCATCGGGGCGGGCGTGGCCATGGCCGACCTCGCCCGGGCGCTGGCTGCCGAGGGCCACACCGTGCGAGACCGGCTCGAACAGCTCGCCCGCCGGCATGGGCGCTGGGTCAGCTACCAGCATGCGGTCCTGCGCCCGGGCAGCCGTGGCCAGGCCGAGATCCTCGCCGCGCTCGAGCAGCTGGCCGCCGCCCCGCCCACCCGGCTGGGCGAGCGCGAGGTCCGTGGGGTCACCGACTACCGCGTCGGCGCCGAGGCCCGGCCGGCGTGGCTGACCACCCACGACCTGGTGGCTCTCGACCTCGACGACGGACGGGCGATGCTGCGTCCCTCGGGGACCGAGCCCAAGGCCAAGATCTACGTCGACCTGCGGGCCGACCACGATGCCGTGCGCGATCCGGCCGCGGCGGTGGCCGCCCTCGAGGCCGAGGCCCGTCGGGTCGCGCTCGAGCTCGCCCGGCACGTCGGGCTCGATTGACCGCGGGTCCGGCCTGCCGTACCCCGGTCCGGCGCACGCACACCGGCTCCACCGACATCGGCTCCACCGACAACCACCGTCGCCCACCCACCACAATCGACTCAGGAGACGACATGCCCATCGCAACCCCCGAGGCCTACGAGGAGATGCTCGACAAGGCCAAGCAGGGATCCTTCGCCTACCCGGCGATCAACGTCACCAGCTCGCAGACGCTCAACGCCGCCATCCGCGGCTTCGCCGAGGCCGAGTCCGACGGGATCATCCAGGTCTCGACCGGTGGCGCGGCCTACTGGTCGGGCGCATCGGTCAAGGACATGGTCACCGGCTCGGTCGCCTTCGCCGAGTTCGCCCGCATCGTGGCCGAGAAGTACTCGGTCAAGATCGCCCTGCACACCGACCACTGCCCCAAGGACAAGCTCGACGGCTTCATGCGTCCACTGGCCGAGATCTCCAAGCAGCGGGTGGAGGCCGGCGAGGGCCCGCTGTTCAACTCCCACATGTGGGACGGCTCGGCGGTCGAGCTCGAGGAGAACCTCGAGATCGCCAAGGAACTGCTCGAGCTGTGCCGGGCCGGCCGCACCATCATGGAGATGGAGATCGGCGTGGTCGGCGGTGAGGAGGACGGCATCGTCGGGGAGATGAACGAGAAGCTGTACTCCACGCCCGAGGACGCGCTGCGCACCGCCGAGGTGCTCGGCACCGGCGAGAACGGCCGCTACCTGCTCGCTGCGACCTTCGGCAACGTGCACGGCGTGTACAAGCCCGGCCACGTCAAGCTGCGCCCGGCGATCCTCAAGGAACTGCAGGACGCGGTCGCGGCCAAGGTCGACAAGGACATGCCCTTCGACCTCGTCTTCCACGGCGGGTCGGGCTCGGCGCTGCACGAGATCCACGAGGCGCTCGATCACGGGGTGATCAAGATGAACGTGGACACCGACACCCAGTACGCGTTCAGTCGTCCGATCGCGGGGCACATGTTCGCCAACTACGACGGCGTGCTCAAGGTCGACGGCGACGTCGGGAACAAGAAGTTCTACGACCCGCGTTCCTGGGGAGCGAAGGCCGAGGAGGCCATGTCCGCCCGGGTCGTGGAGGCCTGCCAGTCGCTGCGCAGTGCCGGCACGGCAGGCTGAGGTCACGGCGGTCACGGCCACCCGGACAGGCGGGGAGCCGGACATCCGGCTCCCCAGCCCCGAACCTGGGAAGAGAACCGCACCGCGATCCGCTGCGATCCGACGAGGAGATGTCCGTGAGCGCCACGAAGAGCCCAGCCACCGCACCCATCCGCTCCACCCTGGCTCCGGCTGACCAGCAGGCCGTCGCCGAGCGGCTGCAGCCGCTGGTCGTCGACCTCGTCGAGCTGGCACTGACCGGCAAGCAGCTGCACTGGAACGTCGTCGGCGACCGCTTCAAGTCGGTGCACGAGCATCTCGACGAGCTCGTCAACCAGTACCGGCTGTGGTCCGACGAGGTCGCCGAGCGGCTCACCTCGATCGGTGTCGCCCCCGACGGCCGCGTCCAGCGGGTCGCCGGTGACTCCCCCGAGGACCCGGCCCCGCAGTCCTGGTCGCACCAGACCGAGGTCATCGAGGTCATGGCCGACCGGGTGGAGGCGGTCGCCCGTCGCACCCGTGAGCGCATCGAGGGGCTCGGCGACGTCGACGTCGCCAGTGAGGACCTGCTGATCGAGATCCTCGACGGCCTCGAGATGCAGCTGTGGATGCTCTCGGCCCAGCTCGCCTGAGCACCCCGAGCGTCCCACCCCCTCCCGGACCCGCCACTCGCGCGGGTCCGGGCCGTTTGGGCCGGCGGTACCGCGGGCACCGGCTCAGGCAGGTCGCTCAGCCGTCGGCCGCGACCTCCCCGAGCGGCTTGACGAAGCGGTACTCGGTGGTCTGCGACGGGTCGTGAAGCTCGCGCGTCTCGCCGGTCGGGCGGTAGCCGAGCCGCGCGTAGCGGTGGTGGGCGGCGGCGAAGCGCGTGTCGGACCACAGCTCGACGCGTCGGGCGCCCCGCGTCCTGGCGTGCGCCTCCACGTGGCGTACGAGCTCGCCGGCCAGGCCCTGCCCGCGCCAGGCCGCGTCGAGGTACAGCCGCTTGAGCTCGATCGTGCCCGTGTCGTCGAGCGCGCCGGCGCCGACGGTGGCGATCACCACCTCGGCGTGTTCGAGCACCCACCACGGCCCGGCGCGCTCGGCGGCGGTGGTCGCCGGGGCCTGCAGATCGGCATCGACCCCGGGCAGGTCGAGCACGCACCCGGGGTGCTCGGCGTAGGCGGCGCCGACCAGCGCGACCA
>SKJO01000047.1 GCA_007121975.1 Nitriliruptoraceae bacterium
GCCGGGGGCTGGGCCGGGGGCTGGGCGCCCGGTTGGGTCGGGGGCGGTCCGGGGGTGAGGTTCGCCGGGGCGCCGGGGGGCACGGCACCGGACACGGGATCGCCGGTCGGCTGCGGCGACCAGGCGCCGGTCGCGCCGGTGCCGGTGCCTGCGTCGGGGTCGGACGGAACGGTGGGATCAGAGGTCATCGGGATCTCCTGCTGTGCGGCCATGGCCGCGGGAGGGGTGGACGGTGGGTACGACGGGGAGGAGGGAGCCGGTGGAGCTGCTGCCGCAGCGGGCGGTGCCGAGCTGGCGGGACGCGATCGGTCGCCCGCGACCCACAGGGCCAGGCCGAAGCCGATCAGCACCAGCGGACCCAGCACCCCACTGCCGAGGCCGAAGCTCAGCCCGAAGGACGACAGCGGCCCGTTGATCAGGGCCAGCACGCCGACCACCAGCAGCGCGATCCCGACCCAGAACAGGCCGCTGCGGGGCGGCTGCTCGCGGCTGGGCGTCGGCGTCGCGGTCCCGGCTGCTGCGCCGGCTTGCGCCTCGTCCTGGGCCGGGATGAACACCGCGCCGAGCACGTAGGCCAGCAACCCGAGGCCCTGGGTCACGATGGTCACGACCACGATCAACACCCGCACGATGGCGACGTCGATGCCGAGGTGGTCGGCAAGTCCGGCCCCGACGCCAGCCAGCACCCGACCTTCGCGGGGACGACGCAGCGGCGGCCGGCTGGGCGTGGGAGCGGGTGCGGGGGGGTAGGGGGCAGTCATCGTGGTCCTCCGGGGATCTGCGCCGACACGGGGCGGGGCGTCGAGTTCCATCATGGCGACACCCACCGGACACGACCATCGGGGACGACCCTGGCCCGACCCTGAGCTCATCCCCCGGGGTCCGGGGTCGACCCGATGCGCGGACACCCGGCCATGTGCCACCATCAGGACAGCCACCCGAGCACCGGGCGCTGCCTGCCCGCACCGTGCCGTGAACCGGAGCCGTCCCATCGCCCCCCGCCCGCCTCTGCCCCCGCCACCGGCGTCGGCGCCGCCCCCGCCACCGCCACCGCCATCGGCTGCGCCCGGACGCCTGACCCGCCGGGCCGAGGGCCGCGTGGTCGCCGGGGTTGCGGGAGGGCTGGCCGACCGGCTCGGTGTCGATCCGGTGCTGGTGCGCATCGGTTTCGTCGTCATGACCTTCGCCGGAGGCACCGGCGTCATCGTCTACGGCGCGCTGTGGGCCCTGACCCCGGTCGGTCGGCCAAGCCCTCACCACCGCTCACGCCCCCCGACCCTGCAGCAGTCGGCGGCCCTGGCGCTGATCGCCCTGGGCGTCCTGCTGCTGCTGCGGCAGGCCGGACTCTGGTTCGGTGATGCCCTGGTGTTCCCGGTGGTCCTGGCTGCGGCCGGATCCGCGGTGGTGTGGACCCGCGGCGACGAACGCGACCGCGACCGCTGGTCCCGGTCGGCCGAGCGGGTGCCACGCAGCGCGATCAGTGCCGCCGCAGCCGGACCGGCCTCCCCGGTCCGGGTCATCGTCGGGACCCTGCTGGTCGCGGGCGCGGTGGCCGGCTTCGTGGCTGGCACCGAGGGCCTGGCCGCCCTGCGCGACGTCGGGCTGGCGCTGATCGCGGCGGTTGGCGGGGTGGCGCTGCTGTTCGGGCCATGGTTGTGGCGGCTCGGCGAACAGCTCACCACGGAACGCCGGGAACGCATCCGCCAGGAGGAACGCGCGGAACTCGCCGCCCACCTGCACGACTCGGTGCTGCAGACCCTGGCCCTGATCCAGCGCTCCGCCGACCAGCCCCGCCGGATGGTCGCCCTCGCCCGCCGTCAGGAGCGCGAGCTGCGCAGCTGGCTGTACGGCGCGGACGGGCTGGGTGGCGCGGCCAACCTCAGCGATGCGGTCGAAGCCGTGGCCGAGGAGGTCGAGGCCGTCCACGACCTCAACGTCGAGGTGGTGGTCGTCGGCGACGCGCCCCTCGACGAGCGGGTCGCCGCCCTGCTCGCCGCCACCCGCGAGGCCTGCGTCAACGCCGCCAAGCACGCCGGGGTGTCCTCCGTGGCCGTCTACGTCGAGGTGGAGGCCAACGAGGTGCTCGCCTTCATCCGGGACCGTGGACGAGGCTTCGACCCCGAGCGGGTCCCCGCCGACCGGCACGGGATCCGCGATTCGATGGTGGCCCGGCTCGCCCGCCACGACGGCCGGGCCCGGGTGCTCTCCGCGCCCGGTGAGGGCACCGAGGTGGAGTTGTGCGTCCCCCGCCGCCGTGCGGCCGCCCCCGGCGCGGCCCAGGCTTCCGACGCGCCCGCCTCGCCCGACGCGCCGGCACCATCGTCCGCTGCTGATCCGGAGGTCCGCCCATGACCCACCCCGTCCGCGTCTACCTCGTCGACGACCACGAGCTGTTCCGGGCCGGCGTGAAGGCCGAGCTCGGCCGGCACGTGACGCTGGTCGGGGATGCCGGCGACGTCGACACGGCCATCCAGGGCATCCGGGCGACGCGGCCCGATGTCGTCCTCCTCGACGTCCACCTGCCCGGTGGCGGAGGCCTTGCCGTGCTCGAAGGGGTGCACGAGACCCACCCCGACGTGCGGTTCCTGGCCCTGTCGGTCTCGGATGCCGCCGAGGACGTGATCCGGGTGATCCGGGGCGGCGCCCGCGGCTACGTCACCAAGACGATCTCGCCCGAGGACCTCGTGGCCGCGATCGTGCGGGTCCAGCAGGGCGACGCGGTGTTCAGCCCCCGGCTGGCCGGGTTCGTGCTCGACGCGTTCGCCGGCAGCCTCCCGGCCGGGGTGGGCAGCGCCGACCCGGAACTCGACCAGCTCACGGTGCGCGAGAAGGAGGTGCTGCGCCACATCGCGCGTGGCTATACCTACAAGGAGGTGGCGGGGCGGCTGTTCATCTCGGTCAAGACCGTCGAGACGCACGTGTCCTCGGTGCTGCGCAAGCTGCAACTGTCCAACCGCCACGAACTCACCGCCTGGGCGGCGGGTCGCGACCTGCTGTAGCCGGGCTCAGCCTCCGGTGGCGTCGACCACGACCCCGCGGGCGGCCACCAGTCCGGTCAGCAGCTTGGGCACGAGCAACGCGAGCAGCACCAGCAACGGCACCCGCCAGTCGCCGGTGACGTCGCGCAGCGCGCCGACCGCAACCGGTCCCGCCGCACCGAGCAGATAGCCAAAGCCCTGCACCAGCGACGACAGCGCCGCGGTCCCGGCCGTGGTCGAGGTGCGCAGGGTGATCAGCAGCAGCGCCAACGGAAACGCGCCCGACCCGGCTCCCAGCAGCAGCGCCCAGACCAGCGGCGCGGCTGCCGGGGCCAGCAGCAGACCCAGCTGCCCCAGCGCCGAGCACACGATCAGCGCGATCACGAAGCCACGCTGATCCTCGCGCCGGGTGGCCAGCCGTGGCAGCAGGAACGCGATCGGCGCCCCGATACCGACGGTCACCGCCAGCAGCGTGCCGGCGCGGTCGGCGGGGACCCCCGCATCGCGCAGGATGGTGGGCAGGAAGCCGATCGCGGTGTAGGCCTCCAGCGACTGCAGGCCGAGGAATCCGGCCAGCGCCCAGGCCACCGGCTGGCGGCGCAGATGCCGGCCGACTGCTCGGGCCGTGCTGTCGGCCTGCTGCGATCCCTCGACCGGCGGCCGGGTGCGGGCGGTGACCAGCGCCGCGGCCAGGAGGGCGACCGCCGCCGGCAGCGCCCAGATGGCAAGCGCGGGCCGCCAGCCGCCGAGGATCTCGGCAGCGGGCACGACCAGCGCCGCGGGACCGGCCGTGCCGATCGCCATCGCGGTCATGTACCAGGCCGAAGCCCGGCCGATCTGGGTGGGGAACCAGGCGCGCACCAGGGTCGGCGCCAGCACGTTGCCGACCGCGATCCCGATCAGCGCCACCAGGGTCGCGGCCAGCAGCCACCCGGTGGTCGGCGACGCCCCACGCAGCGCGGTGCCAACCACGATCAGCCCGAGCGCGGTCAGCAGCGCACCGTTGACGCTGATCCGGCGCACGAGCCCGGACACCCCGAAGCCCAGCGTGCCGAACACCAGCACGGGCAGGGTGAACAGGGCCCCGGCCACGGTGTCCGACATCCCGAGGTCGGCCTGCACGTCGCGCAGGACCGGTCCGACCGTGATCACCACCACCCGCAGGTTGGCGGCGAGCAGGACCAGGGTGAGGGCAAGCAGCCACGGGGCCGGGCCCGGGGCCGCCTCGTCGCTCACCGGCGCAGATCCGGATCGAACTGCTCGGCCCGGATCCGCCGGGTGACGATCGCGTCACCGGACAGGATGGCGCTGCGGCCGAGCAGCCGGCCCCGCTCCCAGTTGGACAAGCCGAGCTCCGGGGTCAGCAGCGCGTACTGCCCATCGACCCAACGGGTGAAGCCGTTGCCCACGAACGGTGCGTCCACCCCGTCCCAGACCCGCTGCTGCTCGGCGGGCTCCTCGGCGAGCACCGACACCACGAACCGGGGGCTGTAGCGGTTGCACAGCGCGATCGCCTCGTCGAGGTCGTCGACGACCACCAACGACAGCTCGGGACTGTCCTCCCACTCCCACTCGATGCCGAGCTGTACCTCGACCAGCGTCTCGGCCTGCGGCTCGTCGGTCACGCCCTCAGCACGGCTGATCGGCACGACCCGGTCGAACAGTTCCGCGGGCACCCACCCCCGGCTGCGCTCGGTCACGTACAGCTTGCCCTCGGTCCCCCGGTCCACCGCGGCCCGCCGGAGGCCCTCGAGCACGACCGGGACCAGCTCGTGTGCCCGTTCGCGGACCACACAGACGGTGTTGAGGGTGTTGCAGACCTTGCGGTCGAGCGACCGGTGCACGGCGGCCTGCAGCCGGTCGGGATCGGCGCTGTTGCCCACCAGCAGCCACGCACCTCCGGTGCCGTGCAGGGAGACGGGGTTACCGGCCTGCTGGGCCACCGTGCCGAGCTGGCGCACTGCCTCCCCCGACCCGCGGGCGACCGCCAGTGCCAGCCGTGGGTCGGAGAACAGTGCCCACCCCGACGCCCGCGACGGCGCATCGACCAGGCTGGCCGCCCCGTCGGGCAACCCGGCCTCCTCCAACGACGGGCGCAGCGCATGCTCCACGATGGCCCGGGCGGTGCGAAGCGCGTCGGACCCGATCCGGAACACGACGGTGTTGCCGCTGCGCAGAACCCCGCAGGCATCCGCGAACACGTTGGGCCGCCCCTCGAACACGAAGGCGACCACCCCGAGCCGGTCGGCGACCTCCTCGAGCCGCCAGGAGCCGTGCTCGACGGTGCGCACGACCTGCCCGCGCGGCGAGTCGACCTCAGCCCAGCCGCGCAGCCCGGCGACCATGCCCGCACGCATCCGCTCGTCGAGCACGAGCCGCGTCACCGACCGCCCTCGCTTCCGGGCGGCAGCGACGTCCTCCTGGTTCGCGGCCGCGATCGGCGCGAAGCTGGCCTCGTCCTCGAGGCGACGGGCGAAGGCGAGGTAGAAGGCGTCGAGCTGCGCGTCGCTGACGCTGCCCATGGCGTCGAAGGCCTCGTGGGCGGTGTCGACCGCGGTCCCGGCGGCGGCGCGGTCCGCTGCCGGGACATGCAGCAGGTCGCCGCGGTCCTGCAGCACGATCAGGGCGTCGCCGGGCGCGAAGTCGCGGGCGAGCTCGGGCGGGACCCGGGTGACCCGGTCGCCTCCGAAGGGCAGCAGCATCCCGGGGGTGAGGGCGGTGAGCGTGGAGGTGGTGTCGTCCATGACCCGACACGCTACCGGCCGGTCGGCACCCGCTCGCCGCTCGCCGCCGCCGGACGGTGAGCGACGGCGGCCGAACCCCCAGCAGGTTCGGCAGCCGGGCCGCAGCGCCCAGCGTCGCGCACCAGCGCTCCGGGACGACGCCACGCAGGCGCCAGCGTGCACCAACCGATCCGCACGGTGCGCTGAGCGGCCACCACCGTGCCACACCGCCTCCGCCCCCAGATGCGTCGTACCCAGACGGACACCCACGACCGGCTCGCTACGCCACATCATCCAGCGTGGAGGATGCGGCGTACCCAGACGGACACCCACGACCGGCTCGCTACGCCACATCCGGGGAGGGCCGCAGCAACGGCCCGGCCGATCGAAGGCGGGTTGCTCGAGCCACGAACGTCGGCACCCCTCCGCCACCACACGGCCGCCCGTCCACACCGCACCGCAGCGCCGAAAGCGGGCAGAAGATCGTCCAGCCACCGTGACCCGAGAGCTCCCCGTGTCCGACGCTCCCGTTCTGCGCATTGGTGAGGTTGCCCGCCGTACCGGGGTGACCGTCGCCACGCTGCGTGCGTGGGAGCGACGTTACGGCTTGCTCGAGCCCCACCGCACCGACGGCGGGCACCGCCTGTACCGCGAAGCCGACGTCGAACGAGTTCGCAGCATGTCCCGGCTGCTCGACGAGGGTTGGTCCGCCGCGGCAGCCGCTCGCGAGGTGCTTCGGGAGCCCGCCCCGGTCGTCGCGCTCCGATCGGTCGCCGGGGGCGGGGACGCGGCCGCTGACCTCATCTCCCGCCTCGAAAGAGCGGTGGATGCGTTCGATGCGGGCGCCGCCGACGAGGTCGTGGACGACACCTTCGCGCGGCTGCAGGTACCCACCGCGCTCGACGAGGTGCTGCTGCCGGTGCTGCGCCGGGTCGGCGAGGGCTGGCAGGACGACCCGCGCGTCATCGCCCGCGAGCACTTCGCCTCCAACACCCTTCGCCCCCGGCTGCAGCGCCTGCTGCGCAGCCGGGCGTCGGCCGGCTCCCGGTCGGTGCTCGCGGCCGCACCCGAGGGCGAGACCCACGACCTCGGGCTGCTCGCCGGAGCTGCGATCGCCGTCGATGCCGGCTGGAAGGTGCATTTCCTGGGCGCCGACACCCCCACCGCCGCCCTGGAGCGCAGCGCCGCCCAGCTTCGACCCACCGCCGTGCTGATCGCGTCGATGTTCCGGGAGTACGCCGAGAGTTTCCTCGCCGACCGGCCCAGTTTCGCCGCGGGGGCCGTGGTCCTCGGGGGGCCAGGCTTCGCTCCCGCCGACGCGCTGCGGCTGCCCGGCGCAATCGTGCATCAGGGCGCGATTCGGGAACTGGCCGACACCCTCGAGCAGGCCGCGGCCGGCAGCAGCGGGGTTGGCTGACGCCGGCCGAATCGGGCGTCAGCGATCGAGACGGAAGCGCACCCGCACATGCGTGTGGTACTCCGCGATCTCGTTGTCGCGTACCACCGCGGAGGTGTCGAGCACATCGAAGCCCTCGACCCCACGCAGCGTGGTGGTCGCTTCGTTCAGCGCCTTGTGGGCCGCGTCGCGCCAGGACTCGGTGGACACACCGACCAGGTCGATGGTCTTGATGACCGCCATGTGGGGCTCCGATGCTCGGTCGAGCGCAGGCTCAGCGTAGGAACAGCGTGATCGACATCCCGATGATCATGCCCACGGCGGCGAACACGGCCGCCGGCATCCCCAGCCGGCTGCCCTTGACGTGGGCGACCAGCCCGAAGGCCATACCCAGCGGTCCGGCCAGTGCCGCCAACCCGGTCACGATCGCCGCCAACCCGAGCAGCACGCCGATCAGCGCGAGTGGCATCGCGAAGCGTGGCGACGCTTCGATCGGCGCGAACGGATCGTCGATCTGCCGGCTCACCGCGCCACCTCCTCCGGGAACACCGGTGAGGCTACCGCCCAGCCCAGCCCCACCCCGCTCGACCCACCCCGCCCAGCCCGACTCACCC
>SKJO01000276.1 GCA_007121975.1 Nitriliruptoraceae bacterium
CCGCTTCGCCACCACCACGCCCACACCGGCGCTGGTCGCCTTCCTGCGCGAGACACTCACCCCGCGGCTGGTCGCCGGGTCCTTCGACGCCCGCACCGCCCAGGCCTGGATGCAGGGCATGAACCCGATGCTCGACGACCGCTCCCCCGCCTGGGTGCTGCGGCAGCGCGCCGACGAGGACGGCGATCCCGACACCCTGCGCTGGCTGGCTCAACCGCTGCCCGAGGTGCTCGTTCGGTGCGGCGTGCGCGACCTCGACCTGTCGGCCGCGACCGGCCCACAGCGTGAGCTGACCCAGGCCATCGCGCGCGAGCTGTATCTCCACGGCGACATCCACGCGATCGACGACCCCTCCCGCTACGGCGCAACGATCCGCTGCATCGCCAGGTTCGAGACCGACGGGAACCTTCCCGACATCAAGCCGATCAGCACGCCCTGGAGCGCGCCATGCGACTCCACGGCCTGTCGTGGGAGCTGTAGCGGAGAGCGTTACTGCTGACTCCAGGCGTCTCCTCCTGCCATGGGCCTGGCCGCCGATGCGACGAGCTGGGCGCCTGCCGGCGAAGGCACCGCTGCGGTTGCCAGCTCGCTCGTGACGCCTCCGCGATAGCGCGACGTCAGGCCCACCGGGGAACCCGCATCACAACCGAAACCGCCGCAGCAGGAATGCTCAGCAACGGGCGTTGCGCGTCGGTCTCTGGCGGCGGCTCTTGAGGTCCCCGCGCGCGATCGTCGGGGCGGTGCGACGTCTCGTCACTCGGTGACGGGATGTCAGACGGTCACGACTGCCGTTCGCCCCGCGCCGCGGTCGATCAGGGTCTGTAGGTCGTTGGCGTCGGACGTGATCAGGTAGGCGGCCCTGGTTCGCACCGCAGCCTCCGCAACCACGGCGTCCACAGCCGAGCTGTCGGTGCCCTGCCGCAGCGCTGCTGCAGCACGAGCAGGGATGAGCGGCAGGTGCTCCTGCACGTCGATCTGCTTGAGGACCTGGTTCACCGAAGCATCGCGAGCGTCGCCCGTCAGCGCCTCGACCGTGACCACGGAGGGCACCAGCACCCGGCCAGCACCCGCCCGACGCAGGACCTCCATCACCGCCAACACCTGACGCGGAGGCCGACGCTCAGCCCACGCGTGCAGACCGGCGCCATCGAGCACCACGGTCACACTCACGGCAAGCTCACGCCGGCGCGTTCGACCAACTCCGCGATCTCGTCCTCCGAGGGGCGGTCCTCGGGATGCGCGTCGTAGATGGCGTCGAGTCGCATACCGACGATCATCGCCTGGAGGGCCTCCTCGAGCGCATGCGTCGTCGCCTCCGACACGCTGTCGATGAGACCGCGGTCAGCCAACCGCCGGAACGCTTCCGCCAGCGGAACGGGAACGGTCACCGACACCGGCTTCGTCGTTGCCCCTCGACGGGCAGCTGCCAGCGCCTCGGACAACTCGTCGAGCAGTTCCGCGTCCATCGCCACCTCGCATCGTATGGGTCATACGATACCAGGCGGGAGGGAGCCGTCACGGAGAGCAGCGCACTCGTTACGGCCTCCGACGGGCGCTTCCGCGAAGCGCCGGGAACGGTTCTCGAACCTCCCTGCAACGGCCGCATCCGGAGGGAACATACGGGTCGCGCACTGGCCCCATTCCGAGTGCCGAGGCCCGTTCGGGGAGGGTGGGCTGTCATGTCGGCTGTCGTGCTACCCGCTTGCTGCGTCGGCTTGAGGCGCACGGTCGGGTCGCGGTGAGGTCCGGGCAAGGAGGGCCCAGAGGGTGGCGAGAGCGATGCTGCCCAACGCGAGCGCGGCGGGGAGTTGCGGTTGGCGGTCGTGGAGCGCGCCGCCGATGGTCGGGCCGATGATGAACCCGAGTGTCTGTGCTGCGACAGTCAGCCCAATGTGCCTTGCGCAGCACCACCGACGCGAAGTGTTGCGGCGGCGATGTCACCGGAGACTGGGCACCCCCGGTGGCCTGCAGCGTGCGTTGCCACGCAGCTTCTTGGGGCCCCGCGGCGCGGCGCATCATGCCCAGAAGGCGCCTCACGACGACAGCTGCGCACGGTCGGCGTCCCGCCGCAGCCCCCACCGCTGTGCACGCTGGTGTTGGGACCAGAGCGCCACGTACCGGCCGCGTCGCGCCAGCAGCTGCTCGTGCGTTGCGTGCTCGACGAGCTGGCCGGCATCGAGGACACCGACGGGCAGTCCGGCCAAGGCGATCCGGACTCGTGGGGACGTACGGCGACGGCTCGCCGATCCACCCGAAGACGCTCTGTGCGCGGTTGCTGAGACGGTCAGCCGGAGCCGGGCTGCCCCGGATCAGGCGGCACGACGTGAGGCATTGCTACGCCTCGGCCGCGCTCGCAGACCTCATCCTCGGGGGGAGGTGATGGCTCCCGTTACCAATCCGTTGCCACGGGGGGGTGCCGCGGATGCGCTTGCCCGGGTCAGGCGCCCTCGTCGCCGTCCTCGACGTAGAGGTAGTACTCCTGGTCCTCCTCCTCGAAGTCCATCTCGACCACGTCCTTGGTGACCGCGGCCTTGCAGAACTGCAGGAAGCCGGAGTAGCCGAGGTCCTTCTCCGAGAAGTCGGGCTGGCGCTTGCGCAGCTGGTCCTTGAGCCCCGACAGCGGCGGGTCCCCGCCGAGCTCGACCATCAACTGCTTGACGGTGTCACGCAGCAGCGCGAAGGCGGCCTGCTCGTCGCGGGGCGCGGAGGGGAAGTCGACCTCCGGGTCCCCGGGCGCGGACCCGTCGGTGAGCGTGATGATCTGCTGCTGTTCGAGGTGCCGCAGCAGCTCACGGAAACCACGGAAGCCGAAGTCCTGCTCGGAGAAGGTGGGGTCCTTGCGGAGCAGGGCCCGCTTGAGGTTGGACGCCTGCACCGCTCCGGGAGCGCTCGACTGGATCCCCGACAGGGTGCGCGTGATGACCCGTTCGAGCTTGCGCAGATCCTGCTTCTGCGAGGAGGCAGGCGCAGGATCGGGGGCTGCTGGCTCCGGCGAGGACGGCGCGGGGGCCGCCCCGGCCTTGGCCGCGGCCGGCTTCTTGGACCGGTCGCCGCCCGACTTCTTCTTCGCTCGTCCCGCCGCCGGCTGGTTGCGGCCCTCCCGGCGGGGGATGCCCTCGAGCCGGTCGTAGAACACGAACTCGTCGCAGGCCGGAGGCAGCATCGCCGAGGTGGAGCCCTTCAGCCCCACGCCGATGACCCGCTTGTCGAGCTCGCGCAGCTTGCTGACCAACGGCGTGAAGTCCGAGTCGCCCGACACGATCACGAAGGTCGAGACGAAGTCGCGGGTCAGCGCGAGCTCCATGGCGTCCACGGCCATCTGGATGTCCGCCGCGTTCTTGCGCACCGAGTCGCTGCGCTGCGGGATCTCGATGAGCTCGACGTGGGCGTCGACCATCCCCCGCCGATCGTCGCGGAACAGGTTCCAGTCCGCGTACGCCCGGCGGGTGATGAGGCGTCCACGCTCGGCCAGCGCCTCGAGCAACGGCGCCGGATCGAAGCGGTAGCCGATGTCGCGGGCGCCGATCGCCACGTTCTCGTGGTCGATGAACAGCGCGAGCCGCTCTTCGGTCGAAGGTGAGGTCGTCATGCCCGCCACCCTACCCGGTCGCGACGGGTGCGAACCCTGCCGGAGGCGCATCGACGCCGAGGTGGCCGGCGACCGCCCGCGCGGTGGCGGGATCGTCCCCGTCGTGCCACACCGCGAGCATCCCGAGCGACCGCGCCACCTCGACGTTGCGTGGCAGGTCGTCGACGAACACGCACTGGTCGGCCGCGACTCCCAACCGCTCGCAGGCGAGGTGGTAGATCGCGGGGTCCGGCTTGCGCAGGCCGACCTCGCCGGAGATGACCTGCACGTCGAAGTGCTCCGCGAGCCGCTGCTGAGGGTAGAACGAGGTCCCCCAGGAGTTGGACAGCAGCCCGGTACGCACCCCGGCGGCCCGTGCGCGTCGGGCCACGTCCCACAGCCGCCCGGCGGGGTACAGCTGCCCGAACAGATCCGCGAGCAGCCGATCGACCACGACCGGGTAGCCGGCCTCGCCGAGGAGCCCGGCCACCTCGCGCTCGAAGGCGGCGAGCTCGACCTCCCCGCGCTCCAGCGCCCCGATGAGCCCCCCGTCGGCGCTGCGCGAGGCGGCCACGAGCAGCTCGAGGACATGCCCGTCGGGGATGCCGTGGGCGGCCTCGAACGCCTGGAAGCTGCCCCGAACCGGCGGGGTGAGCACCCCGCCGTAGTCCAGCAGGAGGCCCTTCACCGGCAGCACCTCCTTCACCGGCAGCACCTCCTTCACCGACCGGCCCGACCGACCGCTTCGGCAGCCCGCTCACCGAGCTGCAGCACGATGTCGCCGAAGACCCGGAAGCTGTCGCCGGTGTCACCGTAGGCCCCCGACGCGTAGCGCGAGTACACACCCTCGAGGATGCAGGCCAGCTTCCAGTAGCCGAAGGCGACGTAGACATCGAGGTGGGTCAGATCCCGTCCGGAGGCCGCGGCATACCGCTCGACGAGTTCGGCGCGCGTGGCGAAGCCGGGCAGCAGGGTGGGTGAGTCCAGCAACGGAATGGTCTCGTCGCCGGGCTCGGCCCAGTACACCAGCAGCAGCCCGAGATCGGCCAGCGGATCGCCGAGCGTCGTCAGCTCCCAGTCGAGCACCGCCGCCACCTGCCCGGAGTGCGGGTCGAGGATGAGGTTGTCGAGGCGGTAGTCGCCGTGGACGATGGTGGCCGGTCCCTGCTCGGGAAGGTCGGCCGACAGCCGTGCGTGGACCTCGTCGAGCACCGGCAGCTCACGGGTGCGGCTGTGCTGCAGTTGGCCGTGCCAGCGCTTGAGCTGGCGGGCGAGGTAGTCGGACTTGCGGGCCAGCTCGCCGAGACCGACCGCGTCCGGATCGACGTCGTGCAGGGCCACCAGGGTGTCGAGCACCGCCTGGCTGGCCGCACCACGCAGATCGGCGGCCAGCAACTGCTCGGCGGCGGCGGCGTCACGCAGGACCGCTCCCTCGACGTGCTCCATGACGTAGAAGGGCGCGCCGTTGACGGCCACGTCGGGCTCGTAGCCGATCGTCGCCGGCACGGGCACCGGGGTCGGGGCCAGCGCGGAGATGATGCGGTGCTCGCGGCCCATGTCGTGGGCCGACTCGAGCACCCCGTGCAGAGGCGGGCGGCGCAGCACCAGCCGGTTGCCCGCCGCATCGGTCACGGTGTAGGTCAGGTTGGAGCGTCCGCCCTCGATCACCGTGTAGGTCACCGGCGGGGTCAAGGCGACCCGCTGCTGCAACCAGGCGGTGACCGCCTCGTGCTCGATTCCGTCGACCTGGGCCATGCCCGTTCCTCCCGGTTCGGCGCGCGGAGGCGATCCTTCCATGCCCGCAGGCCACGAGCCAACCCCGGGCGGGTAGCGTCGCGGTGTGAGCGATGACCTGCCCGCCGACGCTTCGACCGCCCGATCCTCGCCTCGACGCATCGGGCCAGGCCGGCTGTCGGGCAGCGTGCGCTCGTTGTTCGAGACCGGGGGACGGGGCTTCCGCGACCTCGCGATCACCCAGGTCTTCAGCACCGCGACCGACACGCTGGTGGCGCTGGGGCTCGCCGGGACCCTGTTCTTCTCGGTACCGACGGCCGAGGCCCGCGCCAACGTCGCGCTGTACCTGCTGCTGACGGTCGCGCCCTTCGCGGTGATCGGCCCGACCCTCGGCCGACTGCTCGATCGCGTCCCGGGGGCGCTGCGCGCGGTGCTGGTCGGCGCCGCCGTGGGTCGGGGTCTGCTGGCGCTGGCGCTGGTGGCGCAGTCCGACGCGTGGTGGCTGTTCCCGGCCGCCTTCGGGCTGCTGGTGCTGTCCCGGGTGCACGGCATCACCCGCAACTCGCTGCTACCCGTGGCGCTGGACGAACCCCGCGCGCTGGTCGCCGCCAACGCGCGGCTGGCCTGGATCGGGATGCTCGCCGGCGGACTGGCGGCCGGCATCGGCCTTGCCGCGATGTGGCTTGCGGGCAGCGCCGGAGCACTGGCCGCCGCGGCCCTGACCGGGCTGGCCGCGGCGCTCACCGGACGGCGCCTGCCGGTACCCGACCTCCCCGCTTCCCGTCCGGCCGGGACCGTGCGCCCGCGCCTCGAGGTCCCCCGGCGGGTACGCCTGGCGGCGCTGGCCACCGCCGGGGTGCGGGTGTTCAACGGCCTGTTGTTGCTGCTGCTCGCCTTCGAACTGCACGACACCGAGGCGCCGCTGCTGGACTTCGGGGCACTGCTCGGGGCGGCCGGGGGCGGCTATGCGATCGCCTCGCGGATCGTGCCGGCGCTCGAGCGCCGGATCCGTGAGGAGCTGATGGTGGTGGCGGCGCTGGCGCTGACCGCGGCGGCCGCGTTCACCGCGGCACAGTGGTTCGGGCTGGCGGCGGCTGCCGCACTGGCCGCAGCGGCCGGGATCGCCTGGGGGTTCGCCAAGCTGGCCTTCGACGGTCTGCTGCAGTCGTGCATCCCCACCGAGCGGCGTGGCGCGGCCTTCACCCGCTCGGAGACGGTGTTCTCGATCGCCTGGGTGCTCGGAGCGATCGTGCCGACCGCCATCCCACTGCCCGCCGCACTGGGGCTGATCATGGTGGGCTTCGGCGCGCTGGCCGCGCAGATCGTGTACGTCGGGGCGCTGCTGGCCCCGGCGCCGGAACTCGACGCCGGGGCGGATGGCTAGAACACGTCCCAGACGTTGCCGGAGTTGAGCAGGGTGTCGAGATCACCCTCACCCCGCTGGGCCTTGGCCGACGCGATCTGCTCGCGGACCAGCACGTCGTAGACCGGGCGCCTGACCTGGCGGAAGATCCCGATCGGCGTCGGGCCGGTGGGGTTGTGGGCCAGGCGCGAGAGGGCGAAGGCGGTGGTCGGCTCCTCCCGGCGCGAGTCGTGCACGACGATGCGCTCCCCCGCGTCCTCGGTCGGCACGATCTGCATCGAGCCGTCGTCGAGCGCGACGACGGCCTGTTCGCCGTTGCGGCCGAAGGTGATCGGCTCGCCCTCGCGCAGCCGGATCTGGTTGTCATCACGCTGCGCGGGGGTGCGCAGCGCATCGAAGGCGCCGTCGTTGAAGACGTTGCAGTTCTGGTAGATCTCCACGAACGACGCGCCGGGGTGCTCGTGGGCGGCCATCAGCGTCTCGGTCAGGTGCTTGCGGTCGTTGTCGATCGAGCGGGCCACGAAGGTCGCCTCCGCACCCAGGGCCAGGCTCACCGGGTTGACCGGCCGGTCGATCGAGCCCATCGGCGTGGTCTTGTGCACCGCCCCGAGCGGCGAGGTCGGGGAGTACTGGCCCTTGGTCAGCCCGTAGATCTCGTTGTTGAACAGCAGGATCGTCAGGTTGACGTTGCGCCGCAGCGCGTGGATGAGGTGGTTGCCACCGATCGACAGCCCGTCACCGTCGCCGGTGACCACCCAGATGTCGAGGTCGGGCCGGGTGATCGCCAGACCCGTGGCCAGCGTCGGTGCACGACCGTGGATCGAGTGGAACCCGTAGGTGTCCATGTAGTACGGGAAACGCGAGGAGCACCCGATGCCCGAGATGAACACGGTGGACTCGGGCCGCGCACCGGACTCGGCCAGCATGGTCTGCACCGAGGCGAGGATGGCGTAGTCCCCGCAGCCCGGGCACCAGCGCACCTCACGGTCGGAGGTGAAGTCCTTCTTGGTCAGCTTCGCCTGTGCCTCGGTCATGCGGGCAC
>SKJO01000376.1 GCA_007121975.1 Nitriliruptoraceae bacterium
CGTCCGCCGCACCGGCCGGTTCGTGCTGCTTGCGGCAGGGATCGCGCTGGTGGTCGCCGGGCTGGTCGTCGCAGGGCTGCGGTCCGTCGGGGTCGGCGGGGCCGGCGATGCCGGTTCGCTGACCGGATCGTCCGGCGGCCCCTACGCCATCGAGGCCTGGGCGGCCGCCAACCCCGACCGGGCCGATCGTGACCTCACGGTGCTGCCGCTGCTCGAGGAGCACGCCTGTCCGTTCGCCGACGAGCGTCAGGGCGCAGGGGTGCGGTGCGCGACCCTGGTGGTCCCCGCCGACCGGCACGCGGACCTGCCCCCCGCCGTGCTCGGCCCCGACGACGTCGTCGAGCTCGCGGTCGGGATCATCCCCGCCCGCGGCGGCGACGCGCGAGCGGACCCGATCCTGTATCTCGAGGGTGGTCCGGGCGGCGCGTCGGTGGCCTGGTTCGACCACTGGCAGGACCTCCACCTCGACGTCCTCGAGGATCGCGACCTGATCCTGCTCGACCAGCGTGGCACCGGCTACTCGACCCCGTCGCTGACCTGTCCGGAACTCGCCGACGCCTTCGACGAGGACCGGGGCCTGCGGCGCTGCCACGACCGGCTGGTGGCCGAGGGCATCGACCTGGCGACGGTGTCCACCCGCGAGCACGCCGCGGACGTCGCCGACCTGCGGGTGGCGCTCGGGATCGAGACCTGGAACCTGTTCGGCATCTCGTATGGCACGCGGGTGGCGCTCGCGGTTCTCGACCGCCATCCCGAGGGCGTGCGCAGCGTGGTGCTCGACTCGGTCTACCCGCCCGAGGTCGACGCGCTGCTCGACCAGGGGCCCAACGGCACCGCTGCCTTCGAGGCACTGTTCGCGGCCTGCGAGGTCGATGCCACCTGCCGCGACCGCGTCGGGGACCTCGAGGTGACGCTGAGCGACGCGGTCACCCGACTGGACGCCGACCCGCTGCGAGACGGTGGGGTGGAGGTGACAGGCGACGACCTCGTCGACGCGTTGTTCGACGCGATGTACGACACCGAGGTGATCCCCCTGCTCCCGGCCCTCATCGAGCTTTCGATCACGGACCCCGCGGGGGCTCTGGACGCGCTGCAGGGCGACGGGGACGGCGGCGCCTCAGGTGGTGCCCACCGTCCCCAGCGCCGCTCGGGCGTGGTGGCCTACGAGGACTCCGATGGCACCTTCTGGTCGGTCGAGTGCCGGGAGGAGGCCGCAGTCGTCGACCCGGCGGAGGCCCGGGCCCGCGCCGGGCAGCTGCCGCCGCCCACCGGACCGGCGATGCTCACGGCCGTGGAGGCGGTGCTCGAGGTCTGCGAGGGCTGGCAGTCGGGCGTGGCCGGGCCCGACGAGCGCGGAGCGGTCGTCAGCGACGTGCCGACCCTGTTGCTGGCCGGCGGGCTCGACCCGATCACGCCGCCGTGGTGGGCGGAGCTCGCCGCGAGCCGGCTCGAGCGCTCGACCCTGCTGGTGCTGCCGATGGCCGGGCACGGGGTGTTCGATGCCGGTGAGTGCCCGCTCGGGCTGCTGCGCAGCTTCCTCGACGACCCGTCCGCCGACCATGCGGTGAGCTGCGCCGCCGACCACGCCACGCCGGCGTTCGAGTTCGATCTGCCGTGAGGCACCGTGCCGCCGTGCAGCCGTGCCGCCGTGCCGCCGCCGCTCGGGTCGGATGGTCGGGAAGGGTTTCCCACCACCGGGGCGTTGCACCGCCCGGATGACCCGTCGCGACAACCCGCCGATCACGGCCGACCGCTGCTGATCACGGCCGACCGCTGCTGATCACCGCTGATTCCCGCCGATCACTGCTGAGCCCGGAGCCGACCTGTGGATGCCCTGACCACCGACATGCTGCTCGTGCTCGCCCTGCTCGGGATCACCGTGCTGCTGTTCGTCACCGAGATCGTACGCATCGACGTGGCCGCCATCCTGGTGATGGTGACCGTGGGCCTGCTCGGCCTGGTCCCGGCCGGCGAGGTGTTCGCCGGGTTCTCGTCCAACGCGGTCGTGTCGATCATCGCGGTGATGATCCTGGGCTCGGCGCTGGACCGGGTCGGGGTGATGCGCTCGGTCGCCGCGTTCCTGCTGCGCATCGGCGGGGTGGCCGAACGGCGCATCCTGGCCCTGATCTCGGGTGCGGTCGGGCTGATCAGCGCGTTCATGCAGAACATCGGCGCGGCGGCGCTGTTCCTGCCGGTGGTCGAGCGCATCGGCGAGCGCACCAAGCTGCCCGTCTCCCGCCTGCTGATGCCGATGGGCTTCGCCGCCATCCTCGGGGGGACCCTGACGCTGGTCGCCTCCGGCCCGCTGATCCTGCTCAACGACCTGCTCGCCTCGACCGCGTCCAACCTCGACATCGACCTCGAGCCCTACGGGCTGTTCGCTCCCACCCCGGTCGGGCTCGCCCTGCTGGCCTCCGGGATCCTGCTGTTCGTGGTGGCCGGGCGGTGGCTGCTGCCCAGCGTCACCCCGGACGCTGCGGGGGAGACCGCGCTCGATGACGTCGCCGCCACGTATGGACTGCACCGCAGCATGCGTGCGGTGCGCGTGCCGGCCGACAGCCCGCTCGCGGGTCGTGACGTGGAGACGGTCGAGGCCGACACCCCCGCCGTCCTGCTCGCCGCCGTCGCCGACGCCGACGGACCACGGCTCGCGCCGGCTCGCGAGGAGCAGGTCGGTGCCGGCTGGGTGCTCGGGCTGGTCGGAGACGACGACGAGGTGGGCCGCTTCGTGGCCGAGAACGCGTTGGACGTCGAGGTGGAGGACCCCTTCGGGCCCCTGCGCGACGAGGAGCAGACCGGGCTCGCCGAGGTGGTGGTGCGCCCGGGCAGCGCGGCGGTCGGCAAGCGCGTCCGCGACCTGCGGCTGCGACTGCGGCACGGGGTCACCCTGCTGGCGCTGCACCGCGGTGGCGAGGTCGTCACCGCGAACCTGCGCGAGCGGGAGCTGGTGGGGGGCGAGGTGCTGATCGTGTTCGGAACCCGGGAGCGGCTGGGCGCGCTGGCCGAGGAGCCATCGTTCGTGCTGCTGACCGATGTGCCCACCGACACCCCACGCACCGGCAAGCGCTGGTGGGCGTTGGGCGCGTTCGTGCTGGCCATCGGCCTGGTGATGCTCACCGACCTGCAGCTGTCGCTGGCGCTGATGACCGGCGCGGTCGTGGTGCTGCTCGCCGGGGTGCTGACCCCCGACGAGGCCTACCGGTCGGTGTCGTGGAAGACCGTGTTCCTGCTCGCGGCGCTGATCCCGCTCGGCCGGGCGGTCGAGGACTCGGGCACGGCCGCATGGATCGCCGACCAGGTGATCGCGGCCGCCGGTGGGCTGCCGCCGTGGGGGATGCAGCTGACGATCGCGGTGCTGGCCACGGTGTTCACCCTGGTGGTGTCCAACGTCGGGGCGACGGTCCTGCTCGTGCCACTGGCCGCGAACGTGGCGATCGGGGTCGGTGCGGACCCGGCGCAGTACGGGCTGATCGTGGCTCTGGCGGCGTCCAACGCCTTCCTGCTGCCCACCCACCAGGTCAACGCGCTGCTGATGGGCCCGGGCGGCTACCGGGTGGCCGACTACCTGCGCGCGGGGCTGGCGATGACGCTGCTGTTCCTCGTGGTGCTGGTACCGATGGTGAACCTGACGACCTGACCGCCCGCTCCCGCCCGTGCGGACAGGCGCGGTGCGTAGGCTGGGCAGGAGGTGACCGAGGAGGCTTGCGATGGACGCCCGCGGGTGGGACGAGCGCTACGAGCAGCGCGAGCTGGTGTGGTCGGCCGAGCCCAACGTGTTCGTCGCCCGGGAGGTGGCCGATCTGCCGCCGGGTCGGGCGCTGGATCTGGCCGCCGGTGAGGGTCGCAACGCGATCTGGCTCGCCGAGCAGGGCCATGACGTCGAGGCGGTGGAGTTCTCCGCGGTCGCCATCGACAAGGGCCGCGCCATCGCTGCCAGCCGTGGGGTGCGGGTGCGCTGGACGCTGGCCGATCTGACCACCACGCCGGCGCTCGCGCCGGCCGACCTCGTCGTGCTCGCCTACCTGCAGCTGCCCCGTGAGCAGCTCGCACCGATCCACCGCTGGGCGGCGGGGCTGGTCGCGCCGGGAGGCACCCTGCTGGTGGTCGCCCATGCGCGGGCCAACCTCGAGCGGGGCGTTGGAGGCCCCCCCGATCCGGCACTCTGCCCGACGGTCGACGAGGTGCTCGCCGACCTTGACGGCAACGGGTTGCTGGTGCACGCTGCCGCCGAGGTCGACCGCGAGGTCGCGACCGACGAGGGGCCCCGGATGGCCGTCGACTTGCTGGTGCGGGCCACCCGGCCGTTCGGGGGCTGACACCTCCGGACGAATTGTCTGGACAATTCGGTCCGTCGGCGCTACGCTTCCGAACCAACGGCACACCCAGTCCCCCCGCTGTTTGGAGGCCGCCGATGTCCGCCACGTTCTGTGTCCGCCCGTCCGACGTCGACCGCGACCGCGTCACGGTCATCGACGTGCGCACGCCCGGTGAGTTCGAGTCCGTCCACATCCCGGGCGCGAAGAACCTGCCGCTCGACCAGCTCGACGACCACCTCGACACGGTCTCCGAGCACGCCAACGATCGCGAGATCCTGCTCGTCTGCCGCGGAGGCGCCCGGGCTCACCAGGCGCAGGAGAAGCTGGTCGCCGCCGGACTGCCCGAGCTGCCGATCCTCGAGGGCGGCATGCTCGCCTGGGAGGCCGAGGGGCTCGACGTCGTTGTCGACCGCATGCGCTGGGACCTCGAGCGTCAGGTGCGGTTCGTCGCGGGCCTGATCGTGCTCAGCGCCATCCTGCTCAGCTTCGTCTGGCAGCCGGCGATCTTCATCGCCGCGTTCGTCGGCGCCGGGCAGATCTTCGCGGCCGCGACCAACACCTGCGCCATGGGCATGCTGCTCGCCAAGCTGCCCTACAACCGCCCCCGGACCAGCGCCGAGCCCGTGGCCAGCTGAGCCAGGCTCGTCGCCCCACCACCACACCCTCCCAACCGTCGTTGCAGACCACCCCCGCGAGCCGGGTCGTGGCCGGGCACCCCCGGTCCTGACCCGGCTCTCGTGGTTCCACGCTCCGCCGCACCCGCAGCGCCCTGCACGCAACCCCCGGGGATCCTGCCGTGAACGCCCCCACACCGCCATCCACCCCGACGCGGCGCCTTCCGCGGTTCGTCCCGCTCATCGGCTGGATCGCCCGCTCGGACGCCTCCTCACGACGCGCCGACCTCATCGCCGGGCTCACCGTCGCGGCCATGCTGGTCCCCCAGAGCATGGCCTACGCGGCACTGGCCGGGATGCCTCCCGTGACGGGGCTGTACGCCGCCACGGTGCCGCTGGTGGTCTACGCGCTGCTCGGCACCTCCGGGCAGCTGGCCTTCGGGCCGGTCGCGATCGTGGCGCTGCTGACCGCCTCGACCCTGGCGCCCCTGGCCGACGGCGACCCGGCGAGCTACGCGGCGCTGGCCGGGCTGCTCGCGCTGCTGGTCGGGGCGATCCAGCTGCTGCTCGGCGTCCTTCGCATCGGCCGGCTCACCTCGATGCTGTCGCACCCGGTGGTCAGTGGGTTCACCTCGGCGGCGGCGATCGTCATCGCCACCAGCCAACTCGATCGGCTGCTCGGGGTCGAGATCGGCCGCCCGGAGTCGTGGCTGGAGCGCATCGGCGCGCTGCTCGCCGCACTGCCCGACGCCCACCTGCCGACGGTGGCCCTCGCCGCCATCTCCATCGCCGTGCTGGTGCTGGGCAAGCGGCTACGCCGGCGCCTGCCGGTGGCGTTGCTGCTGGTCATCGCGGCGACCGCGGCCGTTCCGCTGCTCGATCTGCAGGCGGTGGGCATCAGCACCATCGGAAGCGTGCCGGCAGGGCTTCCGCGACCGATGCTGCCCGGCGCGCCCCTCGAGGTGGTCGTGGCGCTGCTGCCCGGCGCGATCGTCATCGCCCTGCTGTCCTACCTCGAGGGCATCAGCGTCGCCCGGGCGATCGCGACCCGGACCCGAGACCGCATCGACCCCGACCAGGAGCTGATCGCTTCCGGTGCGGCCAACCTCGCGGCGGGCATCTTCCAGGCCTTCCCGGTCGCCGGCGGCTTCTCGCGCACCGCGGTGAGCCACACGGCGGGCGCGCGCACCCCGCTGGCCGGGATGGTCGCCGCCGGGGGAGTGGTGCTCGCGCTGCTGGTGCTGGCCCCGGCGTTCGGCACGCTGCCCCAGGTCGTGCTCGCCGCGGTCGTCGTGGTCGCGGTGGCCTCGCTCATCGACGTGCACGAGGCCCTCCACGTCAGTCGCATCGAGCCCACCGACGGGTGGGCGCTGGGGATCACGTTCCTGGCGACCTTGCTGCTCGGGGTGGAGCTGGGCATCGCGGTGGGGATCGCCGCCAGCTTCCTGCTGCTGCTGTGGCGGGTCGGTGGGCTGCGCCTCGAGGCCCAGCACGTGCCCGGGGTGGACCTGCTCGCGGTCGACGGCGACCTGCTGCCCGCCAGCGGGGTGCGGCTGCTCGACGCGATCGACGAGCATCTCGCCGCCGATCCGGCTCCGCTGCTGGTGCTCGATCTCACCGCGGTGCCGACTGCGGACGCCACCGGGGTGCAGGCGCTGCTGTCGGCCGATGCGGCCTGCCGGGCCGCGGGGGTGACCCTGCACCTGGCGGGTGCTCGCGAGGGCGTCACCGAGCCGCTACGGCGCGGTGGACTGCTGGTGGGCTTCCGTGACCGTGTGCACCTCGATCCGGCGACGGCGATGGCCTGCCTGGCCGCGTCCCCCAGCGCGCCGTGCCGGCTGCGCGACGTCGACACCGTGGCGGGGCCGGTCTAGGACGACGTCAAGCGCGCGCTCAGCGCTCGCGCGGGCAGAGCCGCCGTCGCGGGGAAATGTCCGGACCATAGCCTGCGTTCGTTGGCATGACGAGCCCGATGACCGATCATGCAAGGGAGCACACCCGATGGAGATCCTCACGATCGAGACGCCCTCGCTGGGCGACCGCAGCTACGTCGTCACCGACGGCGAGGTGGCGGCGGTGATCGACCCGCAGCGCGACATCGACCGCGTGCTGGAGGTCACCGAGCCGCGCGGGCTGAAGATCACCCACGTGTTCGAGACCCACAACCACAACGACTACGTCACCGGTGGCTACGAGCTGGTCCGCATCACCGGCGCCACCTACGTGCTCAACGCCGACGAGGAGATGTTCTACGACTTCCACGGCGTGCGCGACGGCGACGAGGTCAAGGTCGGCGGGATCACGATCCGCGCGATGCACACCCCCGGTCACACCCCGACCCACTTCTCGTATGTCGCCACCGACGGCGAGCAGACCGCGGTGTTCACCGGCGGCAGCCTGCTGTACGGCTCGGTCGGGCGCACCGACCTCGTGGCCCGCTCACTGGCCGAGGAACTGACCCGGCACCAGTTCGCGACCGCCCGGCGCCTGGCGAGCGAGCTCACCGACGACACCACGGTGCTGCCCACCCACGGGTTCGGTTCGTTCTGCTCCTCCGCGGCCGCGGATGAGCAGACCTCCAACGTCGACCCGAAGTACGGGGTCGAGACCTCCACGATCGGCGAGCAGAAGCAGGTCAACCTCGCGCTCACGATCACCGACGAGGAGGAGTTCGTCACGACCCTGCTGTCGGGTCTCGACGCCTACCCCCGCTACTACGCGCACATGGCGCCGCGCA
>SKJO01000478.1 GCA_007121975.1 Nitriliruptoraceae bacterium
CGTCGCCGAGCTGCACGAGCTCGGGGTGGCGGTGGTCGGGCGCATCGTGGCCTTCGCCGACCCGCGGCTGGCCGCCTGGGCCTGGGAGGCCGGCGAGCGCGACCTGGTGATCCAGCTCACCGACGGCAGCGACTACTACCGCGGCTCGTACGCCGGCTTCTCCAACTACGTGCACCCCGAGGTCATCGCCTACAACCTCGACCTCGCCGAGGAGGCGGCCGCCGCCGGTGTCGACCACATCCTGTGGGACTACATCCGCCGGCCCGAAGGCCAGTCCAACTACACGGTGCCGGGCCTCGAGACCACCCCCGAGGAGGCGATCGCGGACTTCACCCGGCAGGCCGACGAACGGCTCGCGCCCTACGGCGTGCAGCACGGCGCCTCGGTGTACGGCATCGCCGCCGACCGCCCCGAGCAGATCGGCCAGGACATCCCGGCGATGGCCGAGCACCTCGACTACGTCGCCCCGATGATCTACCCGTCGCACTGGGGCCCGGGCGAGTACGGCGTGGCCGACCCCAACCGCCAGCCCTACGACATCGTGCGGGCAACCCTCGAGGTGTGGCAGGAGGTGACCGCCGAGCGCCGGGCCCGGGTGGTGCCGTGGCTCGAGGACACCA
This sequence comes from Nitriliruptoraceae bacterium, assembly GCA_007121975.1. GTDB lineage: Bacteria > Actinomycetota > Nitriliruptoria > Nitriliruptorales > Nitriliruptoraceae > SKJO01. Next base: position 621 of record SKJO01000478.1, read on the forward strand.
GCTACCGCGCCTGGGACCGGCCCCACCAGGTCCGTGAGCAGTGGCGGGGCGCGCTCGACCAGGGCATCGACGAGTGGCTGATGTGGAACCCCGGGTCGAGCTACACCAGCTCGGTGTACGAGCCGCGCAGCTGAAGCTCGGGATGCGTGGCCGCCTGCCGCCAGGCGGCGAACCGCTCCATCAGCTCCTCACTGCGCCGGTCCACGTCCTGGCGGGCGAGGTCCCGCTGCTCGGTCCATCCCTGCTCGTGGGCGGTGACCAGCTCCGCCGCCCGGGCATGCAGCCGCCGATGCACCTCCACGACCTCGGTCATTCGAGCGTCGCCCGACCGGTCGAGGTCAGCGGCGATGCGTGCCAGCCACCGACCCAGCCGGCAGCGCTGCGGGTCGAGCTGGGGTGGCGCCTGGGCGGTGCCGTCGAGGTAGCGGTGCAGCCGGTGCAGCCAGGCCCGGTGGGTGAGCTCGGCGACCACGTCGGGGACGTGAGCGTCCTCCAGTGGGACGCTCACGCGCCAGGAGTCCGGGGGACGCCAGCGCGCGAGCCAGTCGGCGACCTCGCCGCTGGGCATCGGCCGGGCGATGCCATAGCCCTGCCCGAGCTCGCAGCCGAGCTCGAGCAGCAGCCGCCCGTGAACCTCGGTCTCCACGCCCTCGGCCACCACCTCGCGATCGAACCTGCGGGCCAGGCCCATGATGCTGTCGATGATCACGGCATGCTCGGCGTCGGTCAGCAGGTCGAGCACGAAGCTGCGGTCGATCTTGATGGTGCGCGCGGTCAGCTGCTTGAGGAAGGTCAACGACGAGTACCCGGTGCCGAAGTCGTCGAGCGCGACCGACACCCCCATCGCCTGCAGGCGCTTGACCAGCGCCGAGACGTGGTCGAGATCCTGCAGCGCCCCGGTCTCGAGCACCTCGATGCCCAGCTGCTGCGCGGCCACCCGGGGCTGGCCGGCCAGCTGCTGCTCGAGCCGCTCGAGGAAGTGGGGGTCGTGCAGCTGCATCCGGTCGACGTTGACGCTCACGGTGGTGACAAAGCCCGTGGCGTTCCACCGGGCGAGCTGGGAGAGCGCCTCCTCGATCACCCAGTCACCGAGTCCGATCGCCAGCGGATGCCCGTCGAGCGCTGGGATGAAGGCCCCCGGAGGCAGCAGGCCCCGCTCCGGGTGCTGCCACCGGATCAGGGCCTCGAGGCCGAGCAGCTGACCGCTCCGGAGGTTGACCTTGGGCTGGTAGTACAGCACGAACTCGTGGTCGTCGAGACCGGCCCGGATGCGCTCGATGAGCTGGTAGCGCTCCCGGCTGTGCTGGTCGTGCTGGGTGTCGAACACGTGCGACCGGCTCTTGCCCGCGAGCTTGGCCTGGTAGACGGCCTGGTCGGCCTGGCGGAGCAGCTGCTCGGCGTCGACCTCACGAGCCTGAGGGAAGAGGGTCACCCCGATGCTGGCGGTGGTGACCAGCGTCTGGCCGCGGAGCACCACCGGGTCGGAGACGGCGTCGAACAGCCGGTCCACCTGCTGCCTCCAGCGGTCGTCCTCGTCGCGCGGCAGGATCACGGCGAACTCGTCGCCGCCGATGCGGGCCACGTGCCGACGGTCGGCAACCAGCGCCAGCAGACGGGTCGCGACCTCGATCAGCAGCTGGTTGCCGGCCACCCGACCATGCTGTCGGTTGATGGTCTCGAAGCCGTCGAGGTCGAGGCTGACGAGCACCATGCCCCGTTCCTCGCGACGGCAGACCTGCACCTCGTCGTGCAGCTGCTCGGCAAAGCGGGGACGGTTGAACAACCCGGTGAGCCCGTCGTGCTCGGCGGCGAAGTCCAGCTGCTCCTGGTGCGCCTTCTGCCCGGTGATGTCGAGCACGATGCCGCGTGCGATCAGCGGCCGACCGTCGTTGTCGACCTCGACCGGACGACCCAGATCGTGCAGCCACACCCAGCGATCCTCCCGGTGGCGGATGCGGTACTCCACCTCGAGCCGCTCGCACGCGCCGCGCAGGAAGCGCTCGAGGGCCTCGGCGACCCGCGTACGGTCCTCCGGGTGCAGGCGCGCGACGAGCGCTGCGGGCACCGGAGCGTCCAGCGCCCCCGGCGTCTCGCCGATGAGCTGGGCCCACCGGGCACTGCCGGGCAGCTGCTCGCCGGTCGGGCGCCACTCCCAGGTCGCCGCCTGCACCGCCTCGAGCGCATCCCGCAGCCGAGCCTGCTCGAGCTCCAGCGACTGCTCGTAGGTCTTGCGTTCGGTGATGTCGAGCACGGTGCCGAGCGCCCGGATCGGCCGGCCGTCGGGGTCGCGCTCGATGCTGGCCTGCTCACGGACCCAGCGCACCCGGTCGTCCACCACGAGGCGGTGCTCGATGCGGTACTCGGCGCCGGCGCGCGCACGCTGCCACGCCTCGTGCACCGCAGCCCGGTCCTCGGGATGGATCAGGGTCAGGAACCGCTGCAGGCTGACCGGCTCGCCGAGCGGCACACCGAACAGCCGGTAGACCTGCTCCGACCACTCGAGCACGTCCTCGACCAGATCGAGGGTCCAGGTGCCGAGGCCCGCGGCCTGCTGCGCCCGGAGCAGATCGGCCTGGGACCGCGCCAGGTGCTGGCGGGCCTGCTCGTGCTCGGTGATGTCGCGGGCCAGGCCCAGCACCCCCAGCAGGTTCCCGCCGGGGGCGCGTAGCGGGGTCTTGGTGGTCTCGAGCAGCGCCCGGCGCCCATCGGGATACTCGACCCACTCCTGGCGGCTGATCGGCGCTCCGGTCGCGATCACCTGACGGTCCCAGGCCCGCAGCTCGACCGCACGCGCCGGATCCGACAGCTGCTCGTCACGCCGCCCGATGACCTCCTCGGGGGTGACGCCGAACCGGGCGGCCAACGGGGGGTTGCACTCCAGGTACACCCCGTCCGGATCCTTGACGAAGACCAGGTCGGGCATGGTCGCGACCAGGGTGGACAGCTGGGCGTTGCGCTGCGCGAGCTCCTGGCGCGAGGAGATCACCTCGGCCGACTTGGCCCCGAGCAACTCCCGCAGTTCGCGCTCGCGCTGCTCGAGCCGGTAGCGGGTCCGCGCCAGGTTCAGGTGGGTGCCCACCCGTGCGAGCAGCTCATCGGGCCCGAACGGCTTGGTCATGTAGTCCACGCCACCTTCGGCGTAGGCCCGGGCCTTGCCGTCGGTGTCATCGAGCGCGCTCATGAACACCACCGGCATCTCGGCCAGCCCGTCGAGTTCGTGCAGCCGCCGGCACAGGGCGAAGCCATCCATCCCCGGCATCAGCACGTCGAGTACCGCGAGGTCCGGCGGGGTGCGGGCCGCGACCTCGAGCGCGGCTGCCGCGTCGGTGCAACGCAGCACCTGGTGGTCCCTGCGGCGCAGCATGCGCTCGACGAGCGAGACGATCGTCGGATCGTCGTCGACCACCAGGATCCGTCCCGGCGCATGCATGGTGCTCATCGTCGCCCCGACCGACTGCTGTGCATGCACCACCTGCCTGCTCCGGTGCGCCCGGACCGAGGCATCGGCCCGTCCGCGGGTGCGCCCGCGTGTCCGGTTGTCTCCCCATCGGCCACCAGGGTCGCGGCTTGAGCACCCGGTCGTGCGCACCTCACCGGGTGGCCGTTACGGTACGCAGCGCGAGCCCCCACCCTGCGGCCGCCGATCACGAGGACCCACCATGACCCCGAGCTTCCTGTCCGGCGCGATCCCGGCCCTGGTGACCCCGATGAGCACCCCGGGCCGGGTGGATCCGGCCGCCGCGGCATCGCTGGCCGAGCTCGCCGCCTCGCAGGGGGCCAGCGCCGTGCTGGTCGCGGGGACCACCGGTGAGGGCAGCCTGATCGCGCCGGAGGACCGGATGGCCCTGACCGCCGCGGTCGCCGCCACCGGGGTACCGGTCATCGCCGGCGCCTCGGGCCCCACCCTCGACGCGCTGCAGGCCGACGTCGCCCGCCTCGCCGACGCCGGCGCCGAGGCGGTGCTGGTGCTCGCACCCGCGTTCCTACCGCTGACCCCCGAGGAGCTCGTCGACGCCCACCTCGCGGTCGCCGAGCGCACCGATGCGGCGACGATCGTCTACCACATCCCCCAGTTCACCGGCAGCTGGCTCACCGCCGAGGCCGTGCGGGCGCTGAGCGGGGTCCCGGCCATCGTCGGGCTCAAGGACTCCTCACCCGACGCCGAGCTGCGCAGCACGCTGGTCGGCGCCGCCGGTCAGGCACTGGCGGTGCTGGTCGGCCACGCCCCGACGCTGTCGCGGGCACTTCAGGCCGGGGCGGCCGGCTCGATCACGGCCATGGGCAACCTGCGCCTGCCCCAGATCCTGGCGCTGCACGAAGCGGTCGCGCAGGACCCGGCCGGGGCCCCCGCCCAGCAGCTGCAGGCGTCACTGGCGGCCTGCGAGGCCGCGCTGGGCGCGGTGCCCGGATGCATGCCGGCGGCACTCAAGGCGGCGATGCAACTGACGGGCACCGTGCCGGAGCGCTGGTGCGCCCCTCCGCTGCGCTCGGTCGAGGCTCGCCACCTCGACGCGGTGCGCACCGCCCTGATGCGCTGAACCACGCTCAGCGTCCGGCCTGGGCGAGCCGGGTCCGCAGCCAGGCGGTCACCGGTGGCCCGCCTCGGATCTGCTCGAGCAGCGTGAGGCGCTCGTCGGGATCGTCGGGCAGCTCCAGGCCCGCCGGCGGGTGCAGGTTCACCGTGCGGCGCGCCGCAGGCAGCGAGTCGAGCAGCACGGTGCGGTAGGTGCTTCTCGCCAACCGCGCGTCGAGCACCGCGATGCACCCGAAGTCCTCGACGGTACGGATCAACCGCCCCACGCCCTGGGCCAGGGCGATCGCGGCGTGGGGCAGGTCCACCGCCGTGAAGCCGTCGCCGCCGGTGGCCTCGGCCGCCTGGCGGCGGGCGTCGAGCAGGGGGTCTCCGCGCCGCGCGAAGGGCAGCTTGTCGACGATCACGTTGACCGACGCCGTGCCCGGCGCCGAGATCCCCTCCCAGAACGAGGCGACCCCGAGCAGCACCGAACGCTCGTCGGCGACGTAGCGCTCGAGCAGCCGGCGGGGCGGTGCCCGGCCCTGCACGAGCAGGTCCACCCCCTCGGGTAGGCGGCCTTCGAGCCACTCGGCCGTGCGGTGCAGCCGCGCCCAGGACGTGAACAGCAGCAGCGAGCGGCCGTCTGCGGCCTCGATCAACGCCAGCGTGGTGTCCAGGGCGACCTGCTCGTAGCCCGGCTGACGGGGATCGGGCGCGTCGCGGGGCACGTACAGCAGCGCGTTGCGGGCGTGGTCGAACGGTGAGGGGACCTGCAGTCCGCGCCAGGGTTGCCCGTCGAGACCGAGCGCCGCCGCCGTGGGCTCGAGACGACCTCCGACCGCCAGGGTCGCCGAGGTGGCGATCACCGTGCGCCTGGCGAACAGCAGCTCGGCGAGCAGGGCACCGACCTCGATCGGGGCCACCCGCAGCGCGCGGGAGCGGCGCAGCACCTCGACGAAGGCGACCCGGCCCTGAGCGCGCACGTCGACGAGCAGGTCGAGTTCGCTGAGCAGGGTGGTGGCCATCTTCGCGGTGCGGGTCAGCGCGTCGAGGTGCTCGGGCGGGGTGGGCGAGCCCGCGGCCTCGGCGCGGGCAGCGCCGAGGGTGCGTGCGAGGTCACCGACCGCGCCCTTCAACGCGTCGAGCACCCCGGCCAGCGGTTCGGCCTCCGGCTCGAGCGGCCGCTCGGGGTCGCGGTCCCCGAGCACGGCGACGAGGCGGTCGGCCACCTCCCGCAGGCGTTCGGCCCGGGATACCTCGACGTAGGCCTCGGCGCGGCCCGCGAGGTCGGTCAGCCGTTTGGGGTGCAGCGTCATGCCCAGCGCCGAGCTCGCGATGTCGACCAGCTTGTGGGCCTCGTCGAGGCAGAGCACCGCGTGCTCGGGCAGGATCCATCCGCCGGCGAGGGCGTCGAAGAGCACCAGGTGGTGGTTGGCCACGACCAGATCCGCGCTGCGGGCGCGGTCGCGGGCGAGCTCGGCGAAGCACTCCGCCCCGAAGGAGCAGTCGCTGCGCCCGGGACACTCCCCCGCCGTGACCGACACGCCGCGCCACTCGACGTCGGTGATCCCGTCGGGCGCGTCGGCCCGGTCGCCGGTGCGCGTGCGCCCGGCCCAGTCGGTCAGCGCCTCCCAGGCGTCGGGATCGACCGGCGCGTCGAACAACGGCTCGGTGACGGTCAGCTGCGCCGTTGCCGCCCGGCACACGTACTCCCCGCGGCCCTTGAGCACCGCCACCTCGAGCCCCGGCACCACCTCGGCCAACGCCGGCAGGTCGACGTCGACCAGCTGCTGCTGCAGCGCCTTGGTCGCGGTGGACAGCAGCACCGGCCGCTCACCGGCCGCAAGTGCGGCGGGGACCGCGTAGCCCAGCGTCTTGCCGGTCCCGGTCGGGGCGGCGGCCAGCAGGTGCTCACCGGCGCTGATGGCCGCGGCGACCGCGCGGACCATGGCGACCTGCCCCTCGCGGGCCACGCCTCCGAGCCGCTCGACCACGGCGGCCAGGCTCGCCTCGGCCGCGTCGGGGTCGACCTGGACCGGCGCACGCGCTGCCTGCTCCGCAGGATCGTCGTCGTGCTCCACCACGGGACCCTCGCTACCGGCGCTGCCAGGACGGTAGCCAACGGCCGGCGGTGTGCCGAGCGATCCGCACCGCAGCCGGTGGATACCGATTCCGGACGTTCGTCCGACTCATCCCCTACAGTGCCCCCGCGGTGCGGGCACGACCGGCCGCACCACGACCACAGGGGAGCCACACCATGAAGGCAAGTGACCTGTTCCTGCGCTGCCTGGAGGCCGAGGGCGTCGAGGTGATCTTCGGGGTGCCGGGGGAGGAGAACGCCGACGTCATGATGTCGCTGCTCGACTCCCCGATCGAGTTCGTGGTCTGCCGCCACGAGCAGGGCGCGGCGTTCATGGCCGACGTCTACGGCCGGCTCACCGGCAAGCCGGGCGTGTGCCTGGGCACGCTGGGCCCGGGCGCCACCAACCTGATCACCGGGGTCGCCA
>SKJO01000035.1 GCA_007121975.1 Nitriliruptoraceae bacterium
CGCCGACGATCCCTACCGGTCACCGGATCCGCGTGGCACCCATGCCGTCCTGACGCTCGTGCACGGTCGTGTTGCCCATGGTGACGCGCCGCTGCCCGATGCGCCAGGCCGGTGTCCGTGACCGTGCGAGCGGTCTGCGCAAAGCGACTGCGCGCACCGGTCAGCGGCCTTGACGCGGCCGGGCACGGCTGGTGCAGTAGGGCCGTACAGCACCACGGGGAAGCCGGGGCGCCACGCTCACCGGATCCGATGCTGATCGGAATCGGCTTGCCGACGCGCCTCCGACCCGATGGTGACGACCCTGCAGAGGGCTGCTCAGTAGACAACGGTCGGTCCGTCCTGAACGGGCGTACCGACCGGCCCCAACGGCAGCCACGGTGCAGCAGGCGCCGGGCTCCGGACCATTCGCGGTCCGGAGCCCGGCGCGCTTGCACCCAGGTCCCGGGCTCTGCTAAGAACCGCGCCCGCGCACCCGAACGCCGCCCGCGGCGAGGAGCAGGCCGTTGACCGCTCGCACTGACCCCCCGACGTCCGGCGATGACCTCGATGACGCCGAGGTCTCCCTCGACGACACCCTGCTCGAGCCGGACGCGGACGAGGACCTGTTCGACGACGACGGCCCCGAGGACGACGAGGACGACGCCGACGAGGACGACACCGACCAGGACGACGCCGACGAGGACGACACCGACCAGGATGATCCGGCGCCGGACGACCCTGCGCTCGGCGTCGGCGAGGACGACGACGAGGACTCGGCCATCGCTGCGGTCGCCACGGCTGCCGCAGCCTTCGACGACGACGTCGAGGAGGAGGAGGAGGACCTCAGCGTGGTCGTGAGCGAGGAACTCGTCGAGGACGAACTCGAGGGCGTGCGCGACGGCGAGTTCGTGTGCCGTGGGTGCTACATGGCCAAGCGCGAGACCCAGTTGTCGGATCCGGAGCAGATGCTCTGCATCGACTGCGTATGAGTTCCCGGGCCGCCGCCGCGGCGGCGCCGGCTCTGGCCGCCTGCGCGGGGTTGGCCGTGCTCGTGGCCCATCCGCCCGTGGGCTGGTGGTGGACGAGCTTCCTGGCTCCCGGCCTGCTGCTGGCCGCGCTCGACCTCGACGCCCGGGCCGCAACCGGCCGCAGGGTCCGGGCCGCACGCCTCGGCGCGGTGGCCGGTCTGGTCGCCTTCGCGCCGATGCTGTCCTGGTTGATCGCTCCGGCCGGCGTGGTGGGCTGGGGACTGCTCACCCTGATCCAGGCCGCCTGGATGGCCCTGCTGGCGGTGCTGATCCGCCCGGCGCTGAACTCGCCGTGGTTGGCCCTGGTCGCCGCGGTGGCCTGGACCGGGATCGACGCCTGGCGTTCGATCGTCCCGCTCAACGGGTTCGGGTGGGGCGCGCTGGCCTACGCCCATGTGGACGGATCCTGGCTGCTGCCCACCGCTCGGCTGGTCGGAGGGCGGGGCATCACCCTGCTGGTGGTCCTGATCGGCGCGGCGGCCTACACCGCCGCTCGCGCGACCGTGCGGGGGGTGCGTTCGGATCCGGACCACGACGTCGAGCGCGCCGTGGCTCGCGCCCGGATCCCCTTCGGGCTGCTGGTCGGGGGCCTGCTGGTCTCGGTCCTGGCCACGATCGAACCCCCGGAGCAGATCGGCAGCCTCGACGTGCTGGTGGTGCAGGGCAACGACATCCGGCACTGGGAGCAGCCGGTGGCCGACCCGCCGCTGACCATCACCACCGCCCAGCGCGACCTGACCCTGGAGGCGATCGACACCGGCGGCCAGCCCGAGCTCACGGTGTGGCCGGAGTCGAGTATCGACCGAGATCCCTCCACCGACCGCGGCGCACCACTCGCGGCGCTGGTCGAGGAAGCAGCGGCCGCCGCCGGCACGCTGATCGCCGGGGCGAGCCTCGATGGACCCGACCCCCGAACCCAGCGCCTGATCGCCGCCGTGCAGTACCAGGACGGGTTCCACGAGGCCGATCGCTACATCAAGCGCCGGCTGGTGCCCTTCGGGGAGTTCGTCCCGCTGCGACGGTGGCTGGACTGGTTCCCCCCGCTGGAGCAGGTGCCTCGTGACGCGCAGCCGGGCCAGGGCCCGCAGACCCTGCTGCTGCCCGACGGCACGCCGGTCGCGGTGGCGATCTGCTTCGAGACGTTGTTCACCGAGGTGGTGCGCTCCAACGTGCGGGGGGAGCAGGACCCCGCCCAACTGCTGCTGGCGGTGACCAACGACGCCTCGTTCCGCGACAGCGCCGAGCCCGATCAGCACCTGGCCCAGAGCCAGCTGCGGGCGGTGGAGACCGGACGCTGGGTCGTGCACGGCGCACTCAGTGGGGCCTCCGCGTTCGTCGACCCCGACGGTGCCGTGCACGACCGCACCGAGGTGTTCACCCGCGACACCCTGCGGCGGCAGGTCCCCCTGGTGGTCGGCCCCACCCCCTACCTGGTGATCGGTGACGTGGTCGGCTGGATCACGCGTGGGGCGGCGGTGGTGCTGCTCGGTGCGGTGGTGCTGGCCGCGTGGCGGCGCCGGTCGGACGGTGCGGGCCCGACCCGCTAGCCTGCACCACCGCTCCCCGGCCACCACGGTGGGGAGCCCCGGCCCGGTAGTGCAGTGGTCCAGCACCCCAGCCTTTCAAGCTGGTAACGCGGGTTCGAACCCCGTCCGGGCTACGCGCGCGCCCCGTCGATCATCGGCGGGGCGCGCTTGCGTTGCACCGCCGCTCAGACACCCGACTCACCGGCACGCCGATCAGAGGTATGCACCAATAGCTGAACCTGCTATCGTGCTCGGAGGCTCGATTCCGGAGGCTGGGACCGATTCCGATCCAGGTCCCATCCAGTGGTCTGGACCAAAGTGAGGTGATGTCGGTGGCCCAGGCCAAGCACGAACTCGTCCGCGAGCACCTCCTCGAGCTCATCGACAGCCACGAGGTGGGCGCCGCGATCCCGCCCGAGCGCCGCCTGGCCGCTCACCTCGAGGTCTCCCGGGTCACGCTGCGGCGGGTGATCGCCGACCTCGTTCGGGAGGGGTATCTGACGCGCCGGCAGGGCAGCGGAACGTTCGTCGCCGCGCCGAAGATCGCTCAACCGCTGACCATGACCTCGTTCTCCGAGGACATGCTGCGCCGTGGGCTCAAGCCCGGAGCACGCACCCTGTGCCTGGAGGTGGTCCCGGCCGGAGCGCGCATCGCCCGTCGGCTCGAGATCTCGCCCCACGACCACATCGTGCGTGTCGAGCGGTTGCGGCTGGCCGATGACGAGACGATGGCGATCGAGACCCTGCACACGCCGGTCAGCGTGGTGCCCGACCTCGGCGCCGATGACCTCGAGCAGCGCAGCTTCTACGACCTGCTGACCGAGCGCTACGGGATCACGCTGGCCCACGCCACCCAGACCATCGAGCCCACCGTCACCTCACCGGAGGAATCCGCGCGGCTCGGGGTACCTGACCTCTCCCCGGCGTTCCTGTTCCAGCGCGTGAGCTACGACGCCGAGGAGCGGGTCATCGAGTTCGTGCGTTCGCTGTACCGCGGTGACCGCTACCAGCTGGTCACCGAGCTGCTGCCCGCCCGTGGCCGGGTCGGAGGCAGGGCATGAGCCCCCCCGCGATCATCGCCATCGACGCCGGCCGCTCCGGGGTGCGGGTCGCCACCGCCGACGAGTCCGGACTCCGCCCGATCGGCACCGCCCAGGGCATCGAGCACTCCTCGCGCCCCGACGCCGCGCAGCTGCTGCGCACCGCCCTGGCGACGGCGCTTGCCGCCTGGACGCCGCCTCGTCGGGCCGCCGCGGTCGGGATCGGGTTGACGGGGGTGTTCGCCCCCTCCTCGGAAGCGCTCGCGGTCGCCGCCGTGGTCAGCGAGCAGATCGAGACCCCGCTCGTACACGTCGCGAACGACGCGGTCACCGGCTACCTCGGAGCGCTGGGCACCGTCCCGGGCGTGGTCGTGGCGGCCGGCACCGGCACGATCTGCCTGGCCCTCTCCCCGGAGGGCGACACCGCCCGGGTCGACGGCTGGGGCTACCTGCTCGGCGACGACGGATCGGGCTTCAGCATCGGTCGCGCGGGCCTGGCGGCCGGACTGCGCGCCGCGGACGGGCGCGGCGGCTCGCCCGCCCTGCTGGCGGCGCTACGTGCCCGCTACGGCGACATCTCCCCGCTCGTCACCTCGGTGTACGCCACCGCTCAGCCCGCGGCGCAGATCGCGGCGTTCGCCCCCGACGTGGCCGCCCTGGCACGGGCCGGTGACCGAACCGCCGCCGACATCCTGTCCCACGCCGGCACCGGGCTCGCCGAGTCGGTGGCTGCGGCCGCACGGCGCGTCTTCGAACCCGACGACCACGTCGAGGTGGCGGCCACCGGCGGGGTGACCCGGCTCGGGCCCGGCCTGACCGACGCGTTCACCTCGGCGCTGGCCCGGCTGTTGCCGACCGCCCGGGTCCGGCCGCCCGACGGTAACGGCCTGCTCGGGGCGGCCCGCCTCGCCCGGGGTGCCCTGGGCCGACTCGACGGGCACGTGCAACGACGGCAGGGCGCGGCATGAACGCGGCCGATCGCTACCTGCAGACCGCGGCGGCCGCCGTGGACGCGCTGCGCGGCCAGCACGAGCCGATCGAGCGTGCCGCGACCCTGGTCGCCACGTCGATCGCGCAGGGCGGCGTGCTGCACGTGACCGGCAGCGGACACTCCCAGCTGGTCGCCCTCGAACTGGCCGTACGCGCCGGTGGGTTGGCCGCGGTGCAGGCGATCGCCGACCCGGCGCTGGGTCCCGGTGCCGGATCGCTGGCCGCCCACCTCGAACGGCTGCCCGGCTACGCGCCGGCCGTGCTCGAGGCCAGCGACTGCCGGCCCGGCGAGGTGCTGGTGGTGGTGTCCAACTCCGGGATCAACCCGGTACCGGTCGAACTGGCGCAGCAGGGACGCGACCGTGACCTGCGCGTGGTGGCCGTGACCTCCCTGGCCCACAGCCGGGGGGTGGCCTCCCGGCACCCCGACGGCCACCGGCTGCATGAGCTCGCCGAGATCGTGATCGACACCGCAGCCCCACCCGGCGACACCGCCCTGCAGGTCGCCGAACGGTGGATCGGCCCGCTGTCGACGCAGCTGGGCATCGCCGTGCTGCACGCCATGACCTGTCGGGTCGTGGAGCTGCTCGCGGCACAGGGCCACGCGGCACCGGTGCTCACCAGCCAGAACCTGGAGCACGGCCCCGACATCAATGCGGCGCTGCTGGCGCAGTACCGCGACCGCGGAAGGTGGACGAGGTGAGCAGCCTGCTGGTGAGCGATGCCCGGGTGCTGACGCCCACCGGAACCCTGCCGGGAGGCTGGGTCGCGGTGCGCGACGGACGCATCGAGGCGATCGGCCCCGCCGCGACCCGGCCGCCCAGCGACCTGCCCGAGCGCCTGGTGGTCGACGGAGCCTGGGTGCTGCCCGGCTTCCTCGACGTCCACGGACACGGCGCGGTCGGCTTCGACACCATGGACGCCGACCCGGTCGGGCTCGAGGCGATCGCCGCTCACCAGGCACGGCACGGGGTGACCGGGTTCCTGCCCACGACCTGGACGGCGAGCCATGGGGCCACGATGGCAGCCCTCGAGACGATCGCCGACCTGCACGGACGAGCGCTGGCCGGGGCCACGGTGCTCGGTGCCCACATGGAGGGCCCGTACCTCAATCCCCGGCGGTGCGGGGCCCAGGACCAGCGCGACATCCGGCCCGCGGACCCCGACGAGGTCGCGGCCTACCTCGCTACCGGCGTCGTGCGCCTGATCACCCTGGCGCCCGAGATCGCGGAGAATCTCGCGCTGGTGCACACCTGCCGCGAGGCCGGCGTGACCGCCAGCATCGGCCACTCCGATGCCACCTTCGACGAGGTCCGGGCCGCGGTGGCTGCCGGGGTGCGCCATGCGACCCACACCGGCAACGCCATGCGCCCCCTGCACCACCGTGAGCCGGGCACCGTCGGCGGCGTGCTCGACCACCCCGAGGTGCGCGCCGAGGTGATCGCCGACGGCATCCACGTCCACCCCGCCCTGCTGCGGCTCGTGCATGCGGTCAAGGGCAGCGACGGCCTGCTGCTGGTGACCGACGCGATCGGCGCGACGGGCCTGCCCGAGGGCCCCTTCGACATCGGCGGGCGCACCGTGGAGGTACGCGACGGCGCCGTGCGCCTGCCCGATGGTGCGCTCGCGGGCAGCGTGCTGACCCTGGACCGGGCGCTGCGGACCCTGGCTGCGGCCACCGGACTCGGCGTCGAGCACCTGTGGCCGACCGTGAGCCGCACCCCGGCGCGGGCGATCGGCGTCGACGACCGCAAGGGCAGCCTGATCCCCGGCGCGGACGGTGACCTGGTCGTACTCGACGACGACCTGCAGGTCCTGGCCACGGTCGTCGGGGGACGACTCGTGCACCGCGCCGCACCCCCGCGCCCGCCCGAGCCCGGCGGTCCGAGGCCCGAACCGACCGCTGATCCGACCCCTGAACCCCGACCGCTGACGGCGGGCCCCGCCGGAGGCTGACCACCGGTGCGAACGCCCCCGTTCGCGCCCCGTTCCACCCCCCTGGAGGAGGCAACCGATGAGGACGCGAAAGCTCATCATCAGCGCGCTGGCTGCAGCGCTGGTGCTGGCAGCGTGCGGCGAGAGCGAGGATCCGCGGGAGACCGCGGACGACCCCGCCGAGCAACCCGCCGACGACCCTGCCGACGACCCCGCCGACGACCCCGCCGACGAGCCCGAGGCCGACGGTGAGCAGGTCACCCTGGTCATCGAGAGCTGGCGCAACGACGACCTGCCGATCTGGGAGGACGTGATCCTGCCCGCGTTCCACGAGCAGGAGCCGGGCATCCGCGTGCAGTTCCAGCCCACCGCCCCCGACGAGTACAACGCGGCGCTCGAGGCCAAGCTCGCCGGCGGCACCGCGGGCGACCTGATCACCTGCCGGCCGTTCGATGTCTCGCTGGCGCTGTTCGAGGACGGCTTCCTGACCTCGCTCAACGACCTGCCCGGCCTCGAGAACTTCGACGACGTGGCACGCAGCGCCTGGATCACCGACGACGGCTCGGACGTGTTCTGCGTGCCGATGGCCTCGGTCATCCACGGCTTCATGTACAACGCCGATGCCTTCGACGAGCTCGGGCTGTCCGAGCCGAGCACCGAGGCGGAGTTCACCGCCGTGCTCGACGCCATCGCCGAGGACGGCACCTACGTCCCGATGGCGATGGGCACCGCCGACCAGTGGGAGTCGGCCACCATGGGCTTCCAGAACATCGGACCGAACTACTGGGACGGCGAGACCGGCCGGCTCGCGCTGATCAACGGCGAGGAGGCGCTGACCGACCCGCAGTACGTGGCGGTGTTCGAGGAGCTGTCTCGCTGGGCGGAGTACCTGCCGGCGGGCTTCGAGTCGATCACCTACCCCGACGCCCAGAACCTGTTCACCCTCGGGCAGGCCGCGATCTACCCGACCGGGTCGTGGGAGATCGCCCTGTTCCGCGAGCAGGCGGACTTCGAGCTCGGCGCCTTCCCGCCGCCGGTGCCCGAGGGAACCGACACCTGTGTCATCAGCGACCACACCGACATCGGTATCGGCATGAACGCCGACTCCGAGCACCCCGAGGCCGTGCGCACCTTC
>SKJO01000380.1 GCA_007121975.1 Nitriliruptoraceae bacterium
CTCCGGCGGCAGCGCTGGCACCAGCGCCGGCACCAGCTCCGGCACCAGCGGCCGCAGCCGGGCAGGCGCGGTCGCACGGCTGCCGGTGGCCTGGCGCGCAACCTCGGCTGGCACTCCGGAGGGGTTCGTGCCGAGCGTGGCAGCAGCGCTGGACCGTGCCGCGGCGGCGACCGGCTTCGGGATCCGGTTCGTGGCGCTGCAGTCCGACCGCGACCACGCCCTGCACGAGCAGATCGCCGCCGCGATGCGAACACCCTCCAGCGCCGTCACCCCCGGCCACCGCGCGGTGATCCCTGAGATCGGCCGCGGCCGGGTGGTGGTCGCCATGCGCTACCACGCCGGGGTGGCGGCCACCCTGACCGCACGCCCGGCCGTACTGATCGGCTACTCCCCCAAGGTTGACGCCCTGGCGACCACTCTGGCCGATGGCGCCGAGCACATCGGCTTCGACGCCCTGCCCGACGACCCGATCGACGGTCGGATCCTGCGCCTGCTCGACCGCGACGCCGCCGCAAGCAACGCGGTCGTCGCTGCCCGCCGACACCTGCGCGAGCGAGCTGGCGGCAACCTCGAGGTGCTCGGCGCCCAGGAGCGCTGACGGGCCCGGCATTTCAGTCCGGCCGTCAGCGGCCGATGGATAGGGTGAAGCGCCTCAGCGAGCGAGCGTGACCCCGCCGTCGGGATACACCGCACGCCGAGGCGCCACCAGCATCCACGAGACCACCGAGTCACCGGTAGCAAGCTTCGGACCACGCTGCGATCGCCGTGGCAACCGCAGGCCGGGAGAGGCCGACGGGCGCCACAGGGAAGGCTGTTTCGTGCACATCAGGGGGACCACGACGCACCGCCTGAACTCACCGCGCGCACCCCGCAACTCGCGCAACGCCTCGCGCCTGACCGCGCTGCTGGTCACCCTCGCGCTCCTGGCCGTCACCGCACCGGCGTTGCCCGCTGCGGGCACCGCCACCTTCGGCGACGTCCCCGCCGGCGACGTGCATGCCGCCGGGATCGCCGCAGTCGCCGAGGCCGGCATCACCACCGGCTACGCCGACGGCACCTTCCGCCCGGGACTGGACGTCACCCGCGGGCAGATGGCCACCTTCCTGTATCGCGGGCTCTCGCTGACCGATCCGGGCGGCACGGTCTTCCCCGACGTCGCCGACGACAACGTGCACGCACCCGGCATCCGGGCCGTGGCGGCCGTCGGGATCGCCGGCGGGTTCGGCGACGGCACCTACCGTCCGTCGCTGCCCGTGACCCGGGCACAGATGGCGACCTTCCTGGTCCGCGCCTTGGAGCCGGCCCGCTGCCTGCAGCCGCCCGAGTTCTCGGACGTCACCATCGACAGCGTGCACGCCGAGACCATCGCCACCCTGGCCCGCACCGGCATCACCACCGGCTTCTCCGACGGCACCTTCCGGCCCGACCAACCCGTCACCCGCGGCCAGATGGCCACCTTCCTCACCCGAAGCTTCCTCGCCCCCCACGAGCCGTCACCACCGCCACTGGATGACCCGGCCCCAGAACCCGCGCCAGAACCCGCGCCTGAGCCGGAACCCGAGCCGGGTCCCACTCCCGACCCAGACCCCGAACCTCTACCTGAGCCTGAGCCAGGGCCAGGTCTGGCCACCAGCCCGAGGGTGCGCGCCACCACGCTCGCGGCCGGCTACGACCATGCCTGCGCGATCGGGGCCGACGGCGTCCTGTACTGCTGGGGCCGCAACCAGGCCGCCCAGGACGGCGGGCAGCTCGGCGACGGCACCACGACCAGCCGTCCCGACCCGGCGCCCGTGGTCGGCCTGCCCCCGGTGCTCGAGGTGACCGCAGGACACTTCCATACCTGCGCGCGCACCGCCGATGGCCGGGTGGCCTGCTGGGGCCGGAACTACGACGGACAGCTCGGCGACGGCAGCCGCGAGACCCGTCTGAGCCCCGTATGGGTGGTCGACATCACCGACGCGGTGAGCATCGACACCGGTGGCACCCACACCTGCGCGGTCCATGCCCATGGCGCGGTGTCGTGCTGGGGCAGCAACCGTTCGGGTCAGCTGGGGACCTCCGAGGTCGGGGACTCCCCCACCCCCGTGCGGGTCACCGAGTTGTCCGACGCGGTGCAGGTGGCGCTGGGCAACGAGCACTCGTGCGTACGCCACGTGGACAACACGGCCTCCTGCTGGGGCAGCAACCACAGCGGACAACTGGGGGTCAGCGCCTCCCTCGAGCGCCGTGCGCGTCCGGTTCCGCTGCTGGGCCTCGCGAACGTCGCCCAGGTCGCGGCCGGCGACAACTACGCCTGCGCGGTGCAGACCGACGGCCACGTCGCGTGCTGGGGGTGGGGGCGAGACGGCGACAACGGCCTGCTCAAGGAGGGCTGCCTGCCCGACTTCTCGGGCCCGCAGCGGGTGGCCGGCGTCGACGGCGCCAGTTCTCTGACGCTCGGGGCCCGGGACCATGCCTGCGTGCGGCGCGCGGACGGACGGGTGCACTGCTGGGGGATGAACCAGAACGGGCAGCTCGGCGTCGGCTTCGCCGATGCGACGAGTACCGCGCCGCTCCCCCCGGCCCAGGTCCTCGCGCTCGACGGCGTCGTCGAGGTGGCCGCCGGCTACCGCTTCACCTGTGCGCGACGTGGCGGCGACGCGCCCGACGTGCGGTGCTGGGGCCGCGCCCAGGACGGCCAACTCGGCACGCAGGCCACCAGCGACGTGGAACCGACGCCGCTGCGGGTGATCTGGCCCTGAGTGCAGCCGCGGGTGGTGGCGAAGGAGGCACAGCGGGCGTTGCAGCTCCGACGCGGTCGAGCAGCGACGCGTTGCACCTCCGACGCGATCGAGCAGCGACGCGGTCGAGCAGCACCAACCGATACGTCGAGGTGGCGGTCCACGACCGCTGCCGGGCTGGTCCGGTCCCGGGCTGCCTGACCCTGCGACGCCGCGACCCGCGCGATGGGCCGCCTACTCGGTCGGCGTCGTCGGCTGGGACGGTGACTCGGGCTGCTCGGGCTCCGGACGGGCGACGGCGCCGCCGGAACCGTCATCGCTCTGACCGTCGCCGCTACCAACGTCGCTGTCGTCGGCGTCGCCGGCGCCCTGGTCTGGTGCCAGGCAGTCGTCGGAGATGCTGCCGTCGGGGCAGGGACGCTGGCCTCCGAACCCGTCGAGCTCGCCCGGATCCGGCGCGGCGATGATCTCCTCGCCCGAAGGCGGTTCGGCCGGCGGGTCCTGCGACCCGCTGTCCTCGGAACCACTGTCGTCGTTGGCGGGCGGCGGGCCGCTCTCCCCAGGCGCCGCCGGCGCGGGATCGGACTCGGACCCGCCCGACGCGCTGCCGCTGCCGCCCTGGGCCGGGCCTGCGGGGCTGGTCGGGGCCCCTGGCCCCCCAGCGCCGCTGTCCGCCGTTCCGTCGCCCCCGGAAGCTGCGTCGGTGCCACTCGCCCCGTCATCACCAGACACGGCGCCGGCCGCGTCGGGGCTGTCCACGCCATCCTGGGGAGCGCGTTCCACCTCGACGTCCGCATCGGAGGCATCGGAGTGCTCGGCGGAGTCGGCGCCGCCGGGCGTCGAGGTGTCCCCCCTCGCCGGGTCACCGGACTCGGCCAGCGTTCCGTCCGGCTGCGGTGCGCCGTCCGCCACGAGCGGATCGGACGACGTGGAGTTGCTCCCGACGGCCAGCCCGCCGCCGACGGCCACCACCAGCAGCAGGGCCGCGGCAACCTGCCCGAACCGGCTCCAGCCCGGCCCTTGGTCGCCCCCGCCCGCTCCCGGGATCGCGACGACCTCCCCACCCGTCGGTGCCCCGTGGGCATGCTCGCGGGCAGCACGATGGAGCCGGTCGAGGTCGGCTGCGACTCGGGCCTCTTCGGGTGGCGTGACCAACCGTGCGCGCAGGCGCCAGAGGTGCGGTCGGAGCGTCTCCTCGATCGGCTCGTCGTCGCGAGGCTCGATCGGTGTACTCATCCTGATGTGGTGAGCGTGCCCCGTGCCCGTCGTGGGGACACCCGCCGGCCCGTATCCGCCGCGATGTGCGCCCTGAGCGCATCCAGGCCACGACGGTGCAGGGCCTTGACGGCGTCGTAGCGCTTGTCGAGCACCTCGGCGACCTCATGGAGTGTCAGATCCGCCACGTATCGCAGCAGCAGGACGTCGCGCTGGTCGGGCGTGGCTCCCGCGAGCAGTGGGTCGAGCTCGCTCGAGCCGAGCTCCGCGATCGCGGCTTCCTCGAAGTCCTGACCGGGCAGCGCCGCCTCGAGTTCCTCCGGTTCGGCCGGATCGGAGGGCCGCGCCTGGCCGTGACGGGTAGCGTCGATCATGCGGTGGTGGGCGATGGTGAACACCCACGAGCGGAAGGCCGACTCGCCCCCGTCGAAGCGGTGGAGATCACGCACGACCTGCAGCAGCGTCTCCGAGGTGACGTCCTCGGCGGTGCGGCATCCGTGCCCACGCAGGTACCCGGTGATGACTGGGGCGAGGTCGAGGTACAGGCGCGTCCAGGCCGCCTCGTCGCCGCCGCGTGCGGCCGCGAGCACCCGGTCGAATCCGTCTCCGAACACCTACACCTCGTCGTGATCGTCGCGGCGGCTGGGATCTGCACCTCGACGTCGGTGCATCTTCGTCGCCGGGTCGGGACTGGACGTTTCCGGGGGTGACCGTGCTCCTCGTGCGTCGGGGTTCGGCGGGAACGGGGCGGGATGCTCCTCTTGGTGATGTCACCCGATCACGCCGCGTGACATGACCCGAGGAGCACGCCCCTCCTCGTGGCACCTCGATCGTAGCGTGCCACCAGGACCCGACAAGAGCCCCACGACCCCCTCCGTCGGCCGGGGCCGCCAGCGTTCAAGCGGTCCAGCGCCTGCGCGCAGGGGAATGGTGAGTGACCGAACGGCCGTCGACGGCGTACGCTGGAGGTGGAGGTCGAGGCTCGACCAGCGCCGGGGCCACGCGTCCCGCGGGGCCGGAGGCCGGGGCGGCCACCACCGCCCATGCAGCTCGGGAGACCCTGATGGTGCGCGTCCGCAGGCTCAACGCGTTGGTCGCCGTCGTGGCGGCCGTGGTGCTCGTCCTGCACCCCGCCAGTGGTGCGCTGGCGTTGCCGGACGACGTGGCGGGCGACCAGTCTTCGGTCGACCCGCTTCCCGTCGCGCCCGCCTCGGAGGATGGTCGGGTCCCCGTCATCATCGAGCTCGCCGTCGGGTTCGTGCCCCCGGGGCTGCTCTCCGCCCCCGCTGCCGGCGTCCAGGAACGGGTCGTGGACCACGTGCGCAACCAGGTCGCCCGCGGCGCGCTCGGGCTGGACGCCGAGGTGACCGCCGAGTTCTCGGTCGTCCCCTACCTCGGCGTCTCGGTCGCGCCCGACGAGCTCGCCGAGCTCGCGCGCCTGCCCGGCGTGCGCAACGTCACGCCCGACGAGACCGTCACCCTCGACCTCGATGCCAGCGTGCGGACGGTGGGCGCAGCCGAGCCAACCCCGGTGTTCGGCGGGCAGGGGCTCACCGGGGCGGGCCAGGCCATCGCCATCATCGACACGGGGATCGAGGATCACGAGTTCCTGCGTCGTGCCGATGGCACCAGCCGGGTCGTCGCCGAGGCCTGCTTCGCGCGCGGGCAGGGCGGTTCGCTGACTACCCCGGGCAGCTGCCGGGATGAAGCCGTCCAGGAGATCGGTCCGGGCGCTGCCGCCCCGGTCGGCGACCACGGCATCCACGTTGCGGGCATCGCCGCCGGAGGGCACGCGGCCGCGGTCCTGGACGGCGCGCCCACCCAGGGCGTGGCCCCGGGCGCCGACCTCGTCGTCGCACAGACGTTCAACATCTTCGACGACGGCAGCCGCCGGGCCTACATCAGCGACCTGGTGCTGGCCATGGAGTGGATCCACGACGGCGTCCTGGTCGATCACGACGTCGCCGCCGTCAACCTCAGCCTGGGCTCGGCTGCGACGGACACCTGCAACGCCACCGGCAGCTGGGATGCCTTCGCCACCGCTGCCGACCTCCTGCGCGAGGACGGGGTCCTGACCATTTCGTCGTCGGGCAACGGTGGCAACCGAGACCGCATCGGCACACCCGCCTGCCTCGATGAGGTCGTCGCCGTCGGTGCGACCAACGCCGCCGGGGAGATCGCGTGGTACAGCGACATCCGCGCCGACGACCCCGACCTGCTGCTGGCTCCCGGGTCGAGCATCTACTCGGCCACGCTCGATGGCGGCTACCTGTTCAAGTCCGGCACCTCGATGGCCGCCCCCCACGTCGCCGGCGCTCTGGCCCTGCTGCGCGAGGCCCAGCCCTCGGCCGGCCCCGACGCACTGCTGACGGCGCTGCGTGAGAGCAGGACCTTGATCGATGACACCCGAACCGACGGCACCGTCCTGGGCCTGCCGCTGCTCGACGTACCGCAGGCCCTGACCGCCCTGCCCGGCGCGCCCGGTGCACCCTCCGCACCGCTCGACGTCCAGGCCACCGAGGTTCCCGACAGCCCGGACGGCGAGGTGGTGGTCTCCTGGACCGCCCCGACCTCTGCCGGCGAGAGCACCGTGCAACGCTACGACGTGCTGGCCAGCCCGGGCGGTGGGGGCTGCACGACCGAGGCGTCGGGCAGCGAACCCGCCCCGACGACCTGCGCCGTCAACGGCCTGCGTGACGGAACCTCGACGGTCTTCACCGTCGTGGCGACCAACGAGCAGGGGACTGGCGCTTCATCGACACCATCCGATCCGATCGTCACCAGCTCCGTTCCCGGAGCCCCGACCACGCTGTCCACCAATGCCGACGACTCCGAGGTGATCCTGAACTGGCAGGCCCCGGCCAGTGACGGCGGCCGTCCCATCACCGGCTACACCGTCGAACAGTCCACCGACGACGGCGCCTCCTGGAGCGCTGCCACCACCTCCCCGACGACCGTAACGGGCACCTCGGCGACCATCATCGACTTGGTGAACGGCACCGCCTACCTCTTCCGTGTAACCGCGACCAACCTTCGTGGGGACAGCAGCCCGTCCGAGCCGTCTGATCCGGTTACGCCGGGCAGCACTCCCGCCGCCCCGACCAACGTCACCGCCTCGGCCGGCGACACCACCGCCGAGGTGTCCTGGACCGCCCCGACCGACACCGGCGGCGTCTCGCTCACGGCCTACACCGTCACCGCAGACCCTGGCGGCGCCACCTGCACCAGCCAGGACCCATCCGGCGACCCGCCGACCACCTGCACCGTCACCGGCCTGACCAACGGCACCCCCTACACGTTCACCGTCGCGGCGACCAACAGCTTCGGCACCGGCCCGGTGTCCACACCGTCCGCCGAAGTCACCCCGACCGGCGCCCCCACCGCACCCACCGACGTGGCCGCCATCGCCGGCAACGCCGAGGTGGCACTGACCTGGGACGCCCCCGCCAACGACGGCGGACTGCCCATCACCGGCTACACCGTCGAGCAGTCCACCAACGGCGGCACCACCTGGGCGGCTGCGACCACCGCACCAGCCACCCCGACCGATCCCGCAGCGACCGTCACCAGCCTGATCAACGGCACCACCTACGTGTTCCGCGTCACCGCAACCAACGGCGTCGGCACCGGGCCCGCCTCCGCCCCCTCCAACGAAGCGCGACCCGCCACCGTGCCCGACGCGCCCTCAGCACCGA
>SKJO01000169.1 GCA_007121975.1 Nitriliruptoraceae bacterium
AGGTCGGTCGCGGTCAGCTCGACGGGCCCCTCGGGAGCGGCGGCCAGCACCACCTCGAAGTTGCCGTCGTCGTCGGCGGTGCCCTCGACGTCGTTGACCTGCACGCTGGCTCCGGGCTCGGTTCGGCCGACGAAGGTGACTTCCTGTCCGGCGACCAGCGGCCCTTCAGGTGCCGTGAGCTCGATGTCGGGCGGGACGGTGTCGATCGCGAAGGTGAAGGTCTCGAGCGGCTCGGGCGCGACGGGCTCAGCCGCGTCGTCGCCGTCATCGTCGCCGACGTCGGGCCGGCTGGCGATGATCACGCGTCGCTCACCGTCCTCGAGGCCATCGGGTGCGTAGGTGAGCACCGACCCCGCCACCTCGGCGTCGGCGGTGACGTCGGTGCCGTCGAGCAGGACCACGAGGTCCTCCACGGTCGGATCCTCCTCGGCCTGCTCGTCGCCCTCGAAGGCCGCGGTGACCACGATGCGCACGTCACCGAGGTCGTCCGCGCCGAACAGTTCGCCGGACTCGGGACCCTCGAAGGTCAGCACCCGCTCCGGTCCTGACGCCATGGCGCATGAGGCGACCAGAAGCGCCGCCGTGAGGAGCAGACCGGTGCGGCGCAGCCGGTGGCCCGACCGGCAGGTGCGCGTCGACGCATCAGAGGCAGCGTTCGTGGTCACGGCACGAGATCCTCTCGTCCAGAGTGTCATCGGGTCGGGAAGGGTACGTCGTTGCGTCACCGGTGAGCGGACCGGCGTCCGGACGGCGTGTCGCCGGCGGTGGGCCGGTACCGTCCCCTGTTCCCCGACCACCAGGAGTTGTCATGCGTCGTGCCCGCCCCCGGCGCGCTCTGCGCCCGCTTGCCGCGGTCCTGGCCGCGGCCTTGATCGTCGCCGCCTGCGGTGGCGACGACGAGCCTGCGCCGGACCTGGAGGAAGCGGCCGAGCCCGACGAGGCACCCTCGGACGAGCAGGACGCAAACGGTGGCGCCCCCGACGCCGACGACCCTGACGGGGACGAGGCCGAGGCCGACGACACGGCGGCCGAGGATCCCGCAACCGACGAACCCGCCGAGGACGACGCGTCGGCCGATGACGCCACCGCCGAGCCGCCGGTGGATCCGGCCGAGGTCGGTGCCGACGAGCTCGGGGTGGTCCCGGTGCTCATGTACCACCAGCTCCGTGAGGACGGCGGCAGCGTCTATGACATGACGCCCGAGGAGTACCGCGCGGAGCTCGAGTGGTTGTTCGAGGAGGGGTTCCGGCCGATCACCACCTCGCAGCTCGCGCGCGGGGAGATCGACGTGCCCGCCGGCACGATGCCGGTGGTACTGACCTACGACGACTCGACCGCGTCGCAGGCGCAGCTGACCGACGACGGCGAGCTCGACCCCGACACCGCGCTCGGGATCCTCGTCGAGATCGCCGCGCGCTACGACGATGCGGAGCCGCGGGCCTCGGTGTATGTCATCTCCGGCTCGTTGTTCGGCGGGACCGCCGCCGGTGAGCAGGTGCTCGAGGTGCTTCACGGCCACGGCATGGAGCTCGGCAACCACACCCACACCCACCCGAGCCTGGCCAGCATCGACGCCGACTCGGTCCGTGAGGAGCTGGCCACCAACGTCGCGGTGGTCACCGACCTGGTTCCCGACGCCGAGGTGACCACGCTGTCGCTGCCGCTGGGGATCTGGCCCGATCCGCGCGAGCTGGCCGTCGCGGGCAGCTTCGCGTCGGTGGGGGACTATGAGCACGAGGGTGTGCTGTTGGTCGGGTCCAACCCCGCCCCCTCGCCGTTCCACGCCGAGTTCGATGCGCTGGCGATCCCGCGGATCAGGACCAGCGTGGATGCCGACGCCGAGTACGAGTCCGCCTGGTGGTTCGAGGTCATTGCCTCGTCCGAACGCTGGCGGCCCTACGTCTCCGACGGCAATCCGGCCACGATCTCGTTCCCGGCCGACCGCGCGGATGAGCTCGATCCGGCCTATGCGCAGCGCGCGAACCCCTACTGACACTCCTGATCCTGCTCGACGACCCGATCCTGCTCGACGACCCGATCCTGCTCGACGACCCGATCCCGACCCGGAGCCGCCAGGGCCATGCCCCACGACGCCGACCGCTTGCTGCCCGCCGCCCCCGTGACCTCGCTCGACGACCACCTCGCCGCCGGAGGCGGGGTGGGCCTCGAACGGGCGCTCTCGCTGCCGCCCGAGGAGGTCACCACCCTCATCGACACGGCCGGGCTGCGGGGCCGCGGTGGTGCGGGGTTCCCCACCGCCCGCAAGTGGCGTGGTGTGCAGCAGACCGCCGCCGAAGCCGGTGGGGTGCTCACCCTGGTCGCCAACGCCGCCGAGGGTGAGCCCGGCACCTACAAGGACCGGGTGCTGATCGAGCAGGAGCCCTACGCCTTCCTCGAGGGGATCTGCATCGCGCTGCACGCCACCGGAGCGCAGACGGCGCACATCGGCATCAAGGAGAAGTTCACCGGCCCGGTGACCCGGCTGCGCGCGGCGCTCAACGAGATCACGGCGGCCGGCTGGCCCGGTGCCGACCGGATCTCGATCACGACCGGCCCCGACGCCTACCTGTTCGGCGAGGAGTCGGCGATGCTCGAGGTCATCGAGGGCAACCTGCCCATGCCTCGCATCGTCAAGCCCTTCGAGGCCGGCCTGCACGCCACCACGACCGTGCCCAACCCGACGATCGTCAACAACGTCGAGACGCTCACCCACGTCACCTCGATCCTGGCCCACGGCGCCGACTGGTTCCGGCAGGCCGGCACCGAGGTCTCGCCGGGCACGATGGTGTTCACCGTGGTCGGTGACGTCGCCAGCCCCGGGGTGTACGAGCTGGCGCTTGGCACCCCGCTACGCACCCTGCTCGAGGACATCGCCGGGGCGCGCGACCTCAAGGCGGTCTACAGCGGCGTGTCCAACGCGGTCATCACCCCGGCACTGCTCGACACCCCCCTGTGCTTCGATGCGATGCGCGAGGCCGGGGTCGGCATGGGCTCGGGCGGGTTCATCGTCTACGACGCGTCCCGGCACATCGTCGACGTGCTGTCGGTGCTGGTGAACTTCCTGGCTGTCGAGTCCTGCGGGCAGTGCAACGCCTGCAAGCTCGGCAACGGGGCGATGGCCGACCTGCTCGCCCGGGTGCAGCGCGGCGAGGCCGAGCAGACCGACCTCGAGGCCCTGCTGCGCTGGTCGCAGAGCGTCACCGACCAGAACCGCTGCTACCTGCCGGTCGGCTCGCAGCTGCTGGTGGGCTCCACGGCCGCGGCGTTCGTCGACGAGTTGGTGGCCACGGTTGCGTCGGGGTCGCCCACGCCCGCGGATCTGCCCACCCCGCTGATCGAGGCCATCGACGAGGACACCGGCGAGGTCCGCTACCACCCCCGCTACCACCTCAAGCAGTCGGACTGGTCCTACGCCGATGAGGAACCCGGCGCGCTGCGGCTCGAGGCGCTGCGCGAGCGCTGAACGGGAGCCAAGTGGGCGCTGGGCGCTCAGCCGGGCAGCTGGTCGCGGCGGGGTGGGTCGGCCCCGGCGCGCGTGCAGGTGATGGCCGCGACCCGTCGGGCGAAGCGCAACGCCGCAGCGATGGCCTCGTCGTCGAGGGCGTCCAGCGCGGGGCGGGTGAGCCGGTCGTGCTCGTCGAGCCAGGCCAGCAGCCCGGCCGTGAAGGCGTCGCCGGCACCGACGGTGTCCACCACCTCGACGTCCTCGCCGGGGACCTCGACATCTGGCCGGCCGGCACGCACGGCGGTGGCGCCGTCGGGGCCGCGGGTGACCACCACCAGGGCCGGCCCGCCGGCGGCCCACCGGCGGGCGACCTCCAGTGGGTCGGTGTCATCGGCGTGCAGGGTCAGCAGGTCCTCGTCGCTGACCTTGACCAGGTCGACGCCGGCCACCACCTCGTCCATCCGCGCCGCGTAGGCCGCGACCCCGCCGGCCTGGTCGAAGACGACCGGACGGACGTTCGGGTCGAGGCTGGTGACCCGCTGGCCACGGGCGTCGGCCAGCAGTCGGCCCAGGCAGTGACCGGCTGGTTCGTGCGCCAGCCCGATCGCCCCCAGCGACACGTGCAGGGCGGCGCCGTCCGGCAGTGCGGGCAGATCCCCGGTCGTGAGCGCGGCAGCCGAGGTCGCCTCGAGGTAGAAGCCGTAGCTGGCCCGGCCGTGCTCGTCGAGGTGGACCACCGCCAGGGTCGTCGGCGCGTCGAGCCGCGGCGAGAACTCCAGGTCGACCTGCTCGGCCAGGAGCCGCTCGGCCATCAGGTCGCCGAATGCATCGGTCGACAGGCCGCCGAGGTAGTGGGTCCGAGCGCCGAGCCGCCCGAGCCCGACCGCCACGTTGTAGGGCGAACCGCCCGGCAGGGGCAGCAACAGCCCGTCACGGGGGGCGAGATCGATCAGCGCCTCACCGGCGACGACGATGCTCATGGCGCAGACTCCTCCTCCGGCGGCGCCCGCCGCCGACGCTGACGCTAGCCACTGCTGGCGGGAGCCGGCAGCCGCTGGACGATCGCGGCGGCGTCTGCGGGCAGCACGAGGGTCTGGGCGTCCACCCTGACGTCATCGTCGGTGGCGTAGGCGATCGCGACGGGGTGTCCGACCGGAAGCCGGGCCGGCTCGTCGCCGACGTTGAGAGCGACCACGACCTGCCCCCCGCGCTCGATGGCGACCACGGGGTCTGGTGAGGGCAACCAGCGGATCGGCGAGCCGTCGGTGAGGGCGGGCAGCCGGCGCCGGCTGAGCAGCAGCCTTCGCGTGCGCTCGAGATGCGAGCCGGGGACACCGGTCTGGGCGGCGACGGTGCGCTCGTCGGTGCGGTTGGTGCCCACGGGCAGCCAGGGGGTCCCGGTGGTGAACCCGACGCCGGGACCCGGTTGCCAGGGCATCGGCGTGCGTTGCGGATCCCGCCCGTGGGTGCCCGGGTTGCGCCGCGCGATGGGATCCTCGGCGACCGTGTCGGGCAGTTCGGCGTCATCGAGTCCGAGCTCATCACCCTGGTAGAGGAACGGGGATCCGGGCAGGCCGCACAGCAGCGTGAGGTAGGCGAGCTGCCGGCGGGCGCCCCGGTCCCCCCCGCCGAAGCGGGTGGCGGCGTGCGGATCGTCGTGGGAGGACAGCGGCCAGGCGAGCGCGTCGCCCGAGGCTTCCACGTAGGGGCGCAGGGTTGCGCGGATGTCCCGGGCGTCCCAGCTGGCGCGCAGCGCGGCGAAGCAGAACGACTGGTGCAGCGCGTCGCCCTCGAGGTAGCGCGCCAGCCGGGCGGGGTCGAGCAGGTAGACCTCACCGAGCAGCACGGCGTCGTGGCGGGCGGCGATGCGGTGCCAGTCGCGGTAGATCTCGAGGACCCCGTCCTGGTCAAGATCGTGCGCGTGCTGGAAGTGCTCGAAGGTGCTGATCGAACCGTGGCGATCGTCGTCGGGCGGCGGATCGAGCACCGGGTTGTCGCGGAACCCGGAGTCCTCCACCAGCGAGTGGGCCACGTCGATGCGCACCCCGTCCACCCCGCGGCAGAACCAGGTCTCGAGGATCTGCGCGAAGGCGGCACGGACCTCGGGCTCGGCCCAGTTGAGGTCGGGCTGCTCAGGCAGGAACAGGTGCATGTAGTACTGCCCGGTGTGCTCGTCGAAGGTCCAGGCCGGACCGCCGAAGTGGCTGACCCAGTTGTTGGGTGGCCCCCCGCCGGGGGCAGGATCGCGCCACACGTACCAGTTGCGGTGGCGCGCCTGGCGCGATCGGCGGGCGTCGAGGAACCAGCGGTGCTGGTTCGAGGTGTGGTTGGGGACCAGGTCGCAGATGACCTTCATCCCGAGCTGGTGGGCGTCGGCGAGCAGCGCATCCAGATCGGCGAGACTGCCGTAGACCGGATCGACGTCGAGGTAGTCGGCCACGTCGTAGCCGTGGTCGGCCTGCGGCGAGGGCATGAAGGGGGTGAGCCACACCACGTCCACGCCGAGCTCGGCGAGGTGGCCGAGCCGCTGGCGCACCCCGGGCAGGTCGCCGATGCCGTCCCCATCGGTGTCGGCGAACGAGCGCACGTAGACCTCGTAGCCGACCGAACCGCGCCACCAGCGTGCCATGCAACGTCCTCCGGTCGGATCGCGACCCTAGTGGCGGGTCCGATTTCGAGGGTGCGACGACGACGCCTGGTCATCGCAGGGTTGCGCTGCGTGAACGTGTCGGACAACTCCCCGGCCGGGGTTGATGAAAGCGTTTTCATCCGTTAGGGTTCGGACAGGCGCGAACGATGGATTGGCGGCCGGCGTACGCGCCGGAAGCGGAGCGCAGGACGGTGCATGCAGCGCACGGTCCTGGCGGCACTCAGCGGCGGGCAGTCGCTGGAGGAGGTGGCATGAGCGCGAGCATCGAGGACGTTGCGCGCGCCGCCAGCGTGTCGGTCGCCACGGTCTCGCGTGCGCTGCGCGGACTCCCCAATGTCGCCCCGTCCACCCGGGCCCGGGTGCTGGCGGCGGCCTCCGAGCTGCGCTACGTCGCCGATCCGCACGCATCCCGGCTCGCCGCCCGACGCAGCCTGACCGTCGGTCTGGCCCTGCCCATGATCGGCACCTGGTACCACGCCAAGCTGTTCTCCGGCGTCGAGGCCGTGGTTGCGGCCACCGGCTATGACGTGCTGCCGTTCACCATGACCGGGACGGGCGGCGTGGACCGCTTCCTGGAGGACCTGCCCTTCCGCAAGCGGGTGGATGGCCTGGTGGTCGTCGACGCTCCGCTGCACCCCGACCAGCTCGGGCGATTGGTCGGTGCCGGGGTTGCGCTGGTGACGCTCGGACTGCGCTGCGAGCAGGCCCCATCGATCACGCTCGACAACCGCGCGGCAGCCCGACTCGCGGTCTCGCACCTGACCGGACTCGGTCACCGTCGCATCGCCATCATCGGTGGGGTCCCTGACGACCCCTTCCGCTTCTCGGCCCCCGTCGACCGGCACCGCGGGTACGTCGACGCGCTCTCGGCCGCCGGGATCACCCCCGATCCCGCGTTGGCGGTGCCCGGCAACTTCTCGCTGGAGGGTGGGGCAGAGGCGATGCAACGACTGCTGGGGGCCAGCGACCCACCCACCGCGGTGTTCGCCTGTTCGGACGAGATGGCTATCGGCGCGATGCAGGTCGCCCGCGACGCCGGTCTGCGGGTACCCGGTGACCTGTCGATGGTCGGGTTCGACGATCACGACGTGTCCGCCTATCTCGGACTCACTACGATCCGACAGGACGTCACTGGGCAGGGAGAGCGGGCGGCGCAGTTGCTGCTCGGCCTGCTGGCACCCACCGGCGGTGGGGGCGCGGTGACGGTGCATGAGGTAGCCCCGACCCGATTGCTGGTGCGCCATACCACGGGGCCACCGCCGCATCCGACAGACCAGTTCGACTGACGAGCCCGACCGTTCGGGCACACCCAACCACGAAAACGCTTGCATAACCAGCCTCCGACCGCCATAGTTGGAGGCGGCGAACCAAGAGGGAGATACGCATGGCCAAGGTCGTGATGGAGGACATCAACAAGGTATTCCCGGACGGGACCCACGCAATCATCGACCTGAACCTCGACATCGAGGACGGCGAGTTCGTCATCCTCGTCGGTCCGTCGGGCTGCGGGAAGTCGACCGCACTGCGGA
>SKJO01000019.1 GCA_007121975.1 Nitriliruptoraceae bacterium
CGCTGGGCGAGTTGATCACCGAGCGTGCGGGCATCCTCAACCTCGGCGTCGAGGGCATGATGCTGCTCGGCGCGGTCACCACCTTCCTGGTGTCCTCGGCGACCGGCAGCCCGTGGACCGGGCTGGCGGTCGGATCGCTGGCCGGGGCGGCGCTGGCCGGCGCGCATGCGTTCCTGTCCGTCAGCCTGCGCGCCAACCAGATCGTGTCGGGCCTGGCGCTGGTGATCTTCGGCACCGGCTTGTCCACGTTCCTGGGCCGTCCGGTCGAGGGCATCCCCCTGCCGCCCGCGGCCCGGCTGCCCGGTCTGGACCTGCCCGGGCTCGCCGGGCTGCCGCTTCTCGGCCCGGTGCTGTTCAGCCAGGACATCATCGTCTACGCCACCTGGGTGCTGGCCGGGCTCACCGCCTTCTACCTGTTCCGGACCCGCCCGGGACTGTCGCTGCGTGCGGTCGGTGAGTCGCCGGCCACCGCGGACGTCATGGGCCTGCGGGTCACCGCCATCCGCTACCTGCACACCATCCTCGGCGGGCTGCTGTGCGGCGCGGCCGGGGCCTACCTGATGCTGGCCCGCGTTCCGGCCTGGTCGCAGGCCGCGACCACCAACGGCATCGGGTTCATCGCCATCGCCCTGGTCGTGTTCGCCTCCTGGCGGCCGTGGCGCGCACTGCTCGGCGCCTACCTGTTCGGGCTCGCCCTGCGGGCCAACCTCGCGTTGCAGGCCGCCGGCCTCACCGCCATCCCGGCCGAGTTCCTGGCCATGACCCCCTACCTGCTCACGATCCTGGTGCTGGTCGGCCTGTCCTTCTCCGACCTGCGCCGGCGCGCCGGCGCCCCTGAGGCCCTCGGGGTCGCCTACGCGCGCGAGGAGCGCTGAAGGCTGCCGGACCACCATCTGCGAGGAGGATCCGATGACCGCCCCGACCGAGCGCGTCGCGCTGTACCTGCAGGACAAGCACCCGATCCGTGACGGCATGCGCTACGTGCAGGAGGCCGAGTCGCGCGGCTTCGAGGCCGTGTGGCAGGCCGAGAGCCGGCTGGTGCGCGAGGCCACCGTCCCGCTGGCCGCCTTCGGCGCGGTCACCGAGCGCATCAAGCTCGGCAGCGGCGTGGTCAACACCTGGACCCGCAACCCGGCCCTGCTCGCCTCGACCTTCGCCACGCTCGACGACCTCGCACCGGGCCGGGTGCTGCTGGGCATCGGCGCGTGGTGGGACCCGCTGGCCGCCAAGGTCGGCATCGACCGCTCGCGACCGATCGGGGCGATGCGCGAGACCATCACGGTGGTGCGCGCCCTGCTCGCCGACGAGACCGTGACCTTCGAGGGCCGGCACGTGCAGTTCGACGGCGTCGAGCTCGACTACGTGCACCAGCCCCGCCGGCCCAAGGACGTGCCGATCTACCTCGGCGCCACCGGCATGCAGATGATGGAGCTCGCCGGTGAGCTCGCCGACGGCGTGCTGCTCAACTACCTGGTCTCGCCGGCCTACAACGCCCGCGCCATGGAGCACCTGGCGATCGGGGCCGAGCGCGCTTCACGCCGCCTCGAGGACCTCGACCGTCCCCAGTTGATCATCTGCTCGATGTCCGAGGACCGCGACGAGGCGCTGGACGCCGCCCGGCTGCTGATCACCCAGTACCTCGGCCAGCAGCCGCACCTGATGCAGGCCTCCGGGGTGCCCCAGGACCTGCTCGACGAGATCGGCCGGGAGCTGAAGTGGCCGGCCACCGCCGAGCAGGTCGCGGCGGCCTCCCGGCTGGTCCCCGACGAGCTCGTGCAGCTGCTCGCCGCCGCGGGCACCGCCGAGGAGTGCCGCGCCAAGGTCGCTGAGTACGTCGAGGCCGGCTGCACCTGCCCGGTGCTCTACCCGCTGGGTCCCGACGTGCCGGCCATGATCGACGCGTTCGCACCGGAGGGCTGAGCGACCATGCGCACCCTGATCGAGGGCGGCACCGTCGTCGGACCCAGTACCCGGCTCGAGGCCGACGTCCTCGTCGACGGCGAGCACATCGCGGCGATCGTGGCCCGCCCCACCCCCACCGACCGCACCCCGGGGTTGATGGCCGACCGCGTGATCGACGCCACCGGCCGCTACGTGCTGCCCGGCGGCGTGGACCTGCACACCCACCTCGAGCTGCCGGTGTCGGGCACGGTGACCGCCGACGACTGGGTCACCGGCTCACGCGCGGCGCTGCTCGGGGGCACCACCACCATCGTCGACTACGCCGGGCAGGAGCGCGGCGGGGGGCTGATGGCCGGGGTCGAGCGGTGGCGGGAGCGCGCGGCGGGACGTGCCTGTCTCGACCACGCCTTCCACCTGATGGTCACCGACGTACGACCCGACACCCTCGAGGAGATGGCCGCGGTGGTCGAGCAGGGGGTGACCGGCTTCAAGCTGTTCACCGCCTACCCGGGCACCAACTACGCCGACGACGGGCAGATCCTGGCCGCGATGCAGCGCGCCGCCGAGCTCGACGCGACCATCATGATGCACGCCGAGAACGGCATCGCCATCGACGTGCTGCGCGCGCAGGCGCTGGCCCGGGGGCAGACCGGCCCGATCCATCATCTGCTCACCCGTCCCGCCGCGCTCGAAGCCGAGGCCGTGCAGCGCGTGGTGGCACTGGCCGAGGTGGCCGGGTGCCGGCTGGTGGTCGTCCACATCTCGTGCGCACCCGCCCTGGCCGAGGTCGTGGCCGGACGGGACCGCGGCCTGCCGGTGTACGCCGAGACCTGCCCGCAGTACCTGGTGCTGGGCATCGAGGACCTGCCCGAGGGGCTGGATGCGGCCCGGCTGGTGTGCTCACCGCCGCTGCGCTGGCGCCACGAGGGCCACCAGCAGGTGCTGTGGGAGGGGGTGGCCACCGGCCGGATCGACGCGGTCGCCACCGACCACTGCTCGTTCACCTGGAAGCAGAAGCTGGCCGGACGCGACGACTTCACCCGGATCCCCAACGGGCTGGCGGTCATCGAGCACCGTCTCGACCTGCTGCACCAGGGCGTGGTCGAGGGGCGGCTGAGCCTCGAACGGTGGGTCGAGGTGTGCATGACCGCTCCGGCCCGGCTGGCCGGGCTGCACCCGCGCAAGGGCGAGCTGCTGCCCGGATCCGACGCGGATGTCGTGCTGTATGACCCGGCCGCCCGCCAGGTGCTGTCGGCGTCGACCCACCACATGGCCAGTGATTACTCCTGCTTCGAGGGCCTGGAGGTGACCGGCCGGGTCGAGACCGTGCTGCTGCGCGGGCAGGTCGTGGTCGACGAGGGGCGCCATGTCGGACGGCCCGGCGACGGCCGCGAGCTCAGGCGGGGCCCGGCCACGATGCCCGAAGCGGGCAGAAGCGAGGGGTGACATGACCGCGACCACCCCGGGCCTGGTCTGCGCCCACCACCATCTGTACTCGGCGCTGGCCCGGGGCATGCCGCCCCCGCCGCGCACGCCCCGCAGCTTCGGTCAGATCCTCGAGCAGATCTGGTGGCGGCTGGACGTCGCGCTCGATCTCGAACTGCTGCGCGCCTCGGCCATGCTCGGTGCGCTCGAGGCGCTCGAGCAGGGGACCACCGCCATCGTCGACCACCACGAGTCACCCACGGCGATCGAGGGCAGCCTCACGGTCATCGCCGAGGCCTGCGCCGAGGTCGGCGTGCGGGTCGTGTGCGCCTACGGCGTCACCGACCGTCACGGCGCCGACGGGGCCCGGCGCGGTCTCGAGGAGAACCGTCGGTTCCTGACCGAGGGTGGGCGGGGGCTGGTCGGCGTGCACGCCGCCTTCACCTGCACGGACGCGACCCTCGAGGCGGCGGCCGGGCTGGCGCGCGACCTCGGCGTGGGCGTGCACGTGCACGTGTGCGAGGGACCCGAGGACGCCGCGGCTCCCGACCGGCTGGCCGGGCTGGCGCGCGAGGACTGGCTGCTGGCCCACGCGGTGCACCTCCCGACCCGGCCCACCCTGCCCGGCACGGTCGCGCACAACCCGCGCTCGAACCTCAACAACGCGGTCGGCTACGCCCGGCCGGCCCGCCTGGCCAACCCGGTGGTGCTCGGGTCCGACGGCATCGGCGCGGCGATGCTCGACGAGTTCCGCCTCGCCCACCTCGTGCACCGCGCCGACGACGTCACCGCCACCCCCGACACCGCCTGGGGGTGGCTCGAGGCCGGGCGGGCGCTGGTGCCCGAGACCGCCGGGGACGAGGTGAGCTGGGACTACGACCCGATGGACCCCTGGCACGTGGCGTTCACCCCGGGCATCCGTCCGGTGCGGGTGGTGGTGGACGGCGAGGTGGTGCTCGACGAGCACGGGCCGACCCGGGTCGACGCCGCGCAGGTCCGCGCCCATGCCCGCGAGCAGGCGCGCCGGCTGCACGCCCGGCTGTGATCAGCCGGCCACCTGGCGCTCCTGGCCCTGCCAGTAGTCCTCGCGCAGCTTGAACTTCTGCAGCTTGCCGGTCGCGGTGCGCGGCAGCGCCTCGCGCAGCTCGACCGAGGTCGGGCACTTGTAGTGCGCCAGCCGCGTGCGGCAGTGCTCGATCAGCTCCTCGGACGTGGTCGCGTGGTGGTCCTCGTCGAGCACCACCAGCGCCTTGACGGTCTCGCCCCACTTGGGATGCGGCACGCCGATCACCGCCGCCTCGGCGACGGCCGGATGGGTGTGCAGCGCATCCTCGACCTCGATCGAGGACACGTTCTCGCCGCCGGTGATGATCACGTCCTTCTTGCGGTCCACGATCGTCAGCGCCCCCTCGGCGTCGAGCACGCCGCCGTCACCGGTGTGGAACCAGCCACCCTCGAGCGCCTCCGCGGTGGCCTCGGGCTGCTGCCAGTAGCTCTCGAGCACGTGGTTGCCGCGCGCGAGCACCTGCCCGGTGTCATCGGTGCGCAGCTGGACCCCCAGCGCCGGCGGGCCGGCGCGCATGAGCCGGCCGGCACGCTCGGCCGGGGTCAGCTCGTCCCACTCGGGGCGTGTGCGGTTGAAGGTCAGCAGCGGTGAGGTCTCGGTCAGTCCGTACAGCTGCAGGAACTCCCAGCCGAGCTCGACCTCGACGCGCTCGATGGTGCGGGTCGGGGGTGGGGCG
Source organism: Nitriliruptoraceae bacterium (assembly GCA_007121975.1). Classification (GTDB taxonomy): domain Bacteria; phylum Actinomycetota; class Nitriliruptoria; order Nitriliruptorales; family Nitriliruptoraceae; genus SKJO01. Next base: position 5,070 of record SKJO01000019.1, read on the forward strand.
CCGGCGACCAGGATCCGCACCCGACCCCGTCCGGGCACCTGCTCACGTCCTCGGGCCGCCTCCAGGATCATCGAGACCACCGCCGGCGCGCCGCACAGCAGGGTCACGCCGTGCTGCTCGATGCGGCGCAGGATCTGCTCGCCGTCGACCTTGCGCAGCAGGACCTGGGGCACGCCCATCGCCGCGGCCGCGAAGGGCATGCCCCAGCCGTTGACGTGGAACAGCGGCAGGGTGTGCAGGTAGACGTCGCGGTCGCTGACCCCGGTGTGCCAGCCCAGCGTGGTCGCGTTGAGCCACAGCGAGCGGTGGCTGAGCTGCACGCCCTTGGGGCGGGCGGTCGTGCCCGAGGTGTAGTTGATCGTCGCCGTGGCCAGCTCGTCGCGCTGCCAGGGTTCGGGGGTGGTGCCGGGCAGGTAGAGGTCGTCGTCGTCGCGGCCGAACACCAGCGTGCGCTCGACGTCGAGTCCGGCGACCGCGTCCTCGAGCTCCGGGTCGACCAGCAGCTGACGCGCCCCGCTGTGCTCGACGATGTAGGCGATCTCGGCGGGTCCGAGCCGGAAGTTGATCGGCACGAGCACGCGGCCGCTGCCGGCGACCCCGAACAGCGCGACCAGCAGCCGGGCGCTGTTGTGCGACACCACCGCCACGCGTTCGCCGGGCGCGATGCCCGCCCGGTCCAGCGCCGCAGCCTGGGCTGCGGCCAGCTGCGCCACCTCGGCGTAGGTGAGGGTGCCCAGCGGCGTGGCGGGCTGGGTCGGCTCGTCGATGACCCCGGGCCGCGGCCCGTAGGCGGTGGCGGCACGCTCGAGGTGATCGTTGATGGTCAGTGGGACCTGCATGCTGGCGCCCTCCCAGGAGCCGTGATCAGGCGATCACGGTGAGGGGTGCCTAGCCGATGGCCGGGCGCTGTGCGCCGCGGATCGTGGTGACGTGCGAGCGGCGCACCCGTGGTCCGATCCCCGCCCACGGTCCGCAGCCGGCGCGCGATGCGCGGCGCGGTGGCTGCACTAGGCTGGCACCCGACGGCGCCGGCCGGGCCCGCGAGCACCCGCCCTTCGGCGGCGCGTCCCCTGGACCCGACGACCGACGAGGTTCCGACGTGCCCACGCTGTACGTCCCTCGCGAGACCGCCGCCGGCGAGCGGCGGCTGGCTGCGACCCCCGCCTCCCTGCGCGACCTGGCCCGCCTCGACCTCGATGTCGTGATCGAGTCCGGCGCCGGGGCGGCCGCCGGTATCAGCGACGAGGACCTCGAGGCGGCCGGTGCCCGCATCGGTGGTCCCGACGACCTCGCCACCGCGCAGCTCGTCGCGCGGGTGGCGCCGCCGAGTCCGGCCGAGGTCGCGGCCCTGCCCGAGGGCGCGGTGCTGCTGTCGTTCATCGCGCCGCACCGCAACCTCGAGGTGGTCCGGGCGCTGGCCGAGCGGCGCGTGAGCACCCTGGCCATGGAGCTGGTGCCCCGGATCTCGCGCGCCCAGTCGATGGACGCGCTGTCCAGCCAGGCCAACATCGCCGGCTACCGGGCGGTGATCACCGCCGCCTACGAGCTCGACAAGTACTTCCCGCTGTTCATGACCTCGGCGGGCACGATCCGGCCCGCCAACCTCGTGGTGCTCGGTGCCGGGGTCGCCGGGCTTCAGGCGGTGGCCACCGCCCGACGGCTGGGCGCGGTCGTGAAGGTCTCCGACATCCGTGCGGCCGCCAAGGAGGAGGTGGCCTCGCTCGGGGCCAACTTCATCGACATCCCCGACGCGGCCGACCTCACCGGCGAGGGTGGCTATGCCAAGGAGGTCGGCGAGGACTTCCTCTCCCGCCAGCGTCACGTGCTCACCGAGGTGCTGTCAGGCGCCAACGCGGTGATCACCACGGCCCAGATCCCCGGGCGGCCGGCCCCGACCCTGGTCACCACCGCCATGGTCGAGGCGATGCCGCCCGGCTCGGTGGTGATCGACCTCGCCGCCGCCGACGGCGGCAACTGCGAGCTGACCGACACCGCCGGGGTCGTCGAGCACGGCGGGGTGCGCATCCTGCCCGGGCACCACTTCCCCTCGGAGATGCCCGGTGAGGCCAGCACGATGTACGGCCGCAACATCGCCGGCTACTGCGGCCTGCTCATCACCGACGGGCAGCTCGCGCTCGACCTCGAGGACGAGGTGGTGGCCGGTTCCCTGCTCACCCACGACGGCGCGGTGGTGCACGAGCGCACCGCTGAGCTGCTCGAAGGAGGTGCGGCCTGATGGGTCCCCTGCTCGTCAGCATCTACGTGTTCGTGCTCGCGGCCTTCCTCGGCTTCGAGCTGATCAACAAGGTGCCGCCCACCCTGCACACGCCGCTGATGTCGGGTGCGAACGCGATGTCGGGCATCACCATCGTCGGCGCGCTGACGCTGGTCACGGTCGCCGACCCGTCGGTGAGCGTGATCCTCGGGGTGCTCGCGCTGATCCTGGCGACCATCAACGTCGTCGGCGGGTTCTTCGTCACCGACAAGATGCTCTCGACCTTCGGGGGGAACCGGTGAGCGCCACCGACCTGACCGCACTGCTCGCGCTGGGC
>SKJO01000050.1 GCA_007121975.1 Nitriliruptoraceae bacterium
GCGTCAGTACCGCACGCGACCGAAGCCCACCACACCGCGGCGCGTCAGTCCGTCGTTGCGGATGCGGACCGTGCGGCCGCTGCCGGGCGCGTCCACGACCCGACCATCGCCGATGTACATCGCCACGTGGCTGATCGGTGAGTGGTAGAAGACGAGGTCTCCGGGACGCAGTTCGCTGCGCGAGATCCGCTGGGTCCCGCCGTACTGGGCGCGCGAACTGCGGGGAAGGGTGATCCCGACCTGGCGCCATGAGTAGTACATCAGCCCCGAGCAGTCGAAGCGGTGCGGGCCGGCGGCGCCGTAACGGTAGGGCTTGCCGATCTGGGCGAGGGCAACCTCGAGGGCGCGGTTGTGCAGCGCATTGGCTTCGGCCTCGGCGGCGAGGCGCTCGGCCTCACGCTCGGCGAGCTGGATGGCCTCCTGCTCGGCGCGGCGGGCCTCCTCCTCGGCGGCGAGCCGGGCGGCCTCCTCCTCGGCGAGCAGTTCCTCGTACTGCGCCTCCCGCTCGGCGAACGGGGCCACCTCGACCCGGGGGATCAGCTGCAGCGCGCGGGCGATGAACACCGCCGCGTGACCGCGGATGAGGTGGTCACCGGGGCAGAAGTGCACGAGGCCGCAGCCGTTGCTCACCCCGGCCGCGGTGATGCTGTTGACGCCCTCCTGGTGCACCCCGGCGCGGTCACGGAAGTAGACCTCACCCTCGGGAGCCGGGTCGAGCCCGAATCCCATCTGCAGCACGGTGGCGAGCTGCGCGCGGGTGATCGGGTCGTCGGGGCAGAAGCGGTCCTCGTCGCATCCGGCGGCAAGGCCCGCCTGCGTGACCGCCTCGATCGAGGTGGCGTGCACGTTGTCGGCGGTGTCCACGAAGGTGGTTGCGAGCTCGACGTCGTCGGAGGAGAGCTCGAGCGCCCGGTCGAGGATCGTGGCGACCTGGCCGCGGGTCAGCTCCTGGCCGGCGCAGAACTCGTCCTCGGCGCAGCCCTGCACGACCCCGAGGTCGTAGAGCGCGGTGACCGCGTCCTCGTAGAACGTCCCGGGGATGTCGGTGAAGGAATGTCCGGAGGCATCCGGCTCGTCCTGCTCGGACTCGCCGAGGACCACGACGTCTTCGTCCGCAAGCGAGCCCGCACCTTCGACGTCAGCGTGGACTTCCACCTCGACGTCGGCGGTTGGCAGCGGGACCAGGGTGGCCGACTGGCCGAGCGAGGCCGGATCGTCGGTGTCGGGGGGCGGCGCGGGATCCGCGAACGCCGGCGTGATCAACGACACCGACAGCAGCAGGGCCAGGGGCAGGAGCAGGACTCGGCGGTGCACGGGCACTCCAGTCGGTCCAACCTCGCTCGGGGGCGGAGCGCAGGGACCGTCGGGGGCGGGGGGTGGCGGGAAGCCGGTCTTGGGACCGACCAGCAACATCCACGTGGTGCGCCGGCTCCGCTCCCGTCCGTGAGCAGACGGCGGTGGGGCTGGCACGGTTGGGGAGACTATGAAGGTGGCTGCAGCGTCCGGACCGATTTGGCGCCCGGTCGGACAGTGGCCTTGGTCGGTCGCCGGCGGGTGTGGCCACGGCCCGGCGGCCAGGGCGCGCGAGCGCCGCTCGGCGATGGCCGTCGGTCCCGCACCGGACTCACCCGCCGGTGTCGAGCGTGCGTCGGGCCAGCAGCACCCGCTGGAGCACCGTGAGCAGCACCACAGCGGCGAACAAGGCCGCGAGGGGGGCCATCGCGGCCGGGAACGCGACCATCAGGGCATGCACGACGATGGTCTCGGTGCCCTCGGCCAGCCCACGGCTCAGGTGCAGGGACCGGTTGTCCACGGCGCCGGTGCCCGGATGCCCGCCCAGCGCACGCTCGGGACGGGCGGTCGCCACGACGGCCGCGTACGCCAGCAGCGAGGAGGCGTTGACGTGGTAGGCGAAGAGCAGCACCAGGCAGGCGAGCATGGCGTCGGGCTGCCCGATCGCACACCCCACGACGAACGCGCTGTAGGCGGCCATGTCCGCGGTGATGTCCGCCCACCCGCCGAACGGACTCGTACGTCCGGCGATACGGGCCACGGGCCCATCCAGACCGTCGGGGACCCGCGACATCAGCCACAAGCCGAGCGCGGCCGGCCACCAGGCCAGCGCCGCCGCCACGGCGGCAGCCAGCGCCAACCCGAGACCGAGCAGCGTCAGGGCGATCGGTGCCACCCCACGCCGATGCAGGCTGCGGGCCACCGCCTCCCACAGCGGCGCGAGCCGGGCGCGGAACGAGGCATCGAGCACGCGGGACTCCGGGGGCGCGGTGAGCGGGGCGAGCTACGCCCCCCGGGCCAACTCGATCGCGGGGCAACGGTTCATGACCACGTCCAGCCCGGCCGCCCGGGCGCGCTCGGCCGCCGCGTGGTCGATCACGCCCAGTTGCAGCCAGACCGCCCCGGCGCCCCGGGCGATCGCCTCGTCCACGTGCGCGCCGGCCAACTCGGAGCGCCGGAAGATGTCGACCAGGTCGATGTCGAGGTGAGCGGGAACGGCGGCGAGGTCCGGATAGGCGCGCCGCTCGAGGATGCGCTGCGCGCGAGGGGTGACGGGGATCACCTCGTAGCCGTGAGCCAGCAGTACCTGCATGACCTGGTGGCTCGGCCGGTCCGGGTTCGGGGAGGCCCCGACCATGGCCACGACCTTGGTACGGGCGAGGACCTCGGCGGCCAGGCGGGTCAGCTGCTGGTCAGGATCCATGGGCGGCTCCGAGTTGCGGAAACGGGGTGCGGGCCGGGGATCGGACCGGGGGCCGGACCGGCGGCCTGCCTATGCTGACCGGCGCGAGCGCGGTCAGCGTAGGACCTCGTCGGGCCGCAGGGAGGTCGTGGGATGGAGCAGCGCCGGCACCGACTGCTGCAGGTGATGGTCGTCGAACGCTTCGTCGTGGGCGCACTGCTCGGGCTGGCGCCGCGCACCACGCTGCGCCTGTTCGGGGCACCGACGAACCTCGACTCCCCGATGGTGCGCTACGTGGCGCGGCTGTTCGGCATCCGAAACGCCATGCTCGGCGTGCTGCTGTGGCAGCAACGCGAGGACCCCACCCAGGTACGCCGACTGGCCACGCTCAACGCGGCGACCGAAGCTGTCGACGCGCTCAGCGCCGCCGTTCCCGTACTCCGGCGCCAGGGACTGGACCGCACCGCCGCGGCAGCCGGGTTGACCTCGATCGGGGTCATGGCCGGCTTCCTGCGCCTGCGTGCCCTCGCAGCGGCCGACGAGCGCGAGCTGCCGATCACCTAAACCTCGACTTGAGGTCGAGCTTCTTGGTCGGGCCTGCGGTGGTGAGGCCGGAGACCAGCGCTCACCGGACATCGACCTGGGCCACGCACCAGCTCTCGCCCCGCCGATCGAGCTCGAAGCGGATCGACCCTCGGCCCCCACCCTCGAGGATCAGCGTGCCGTCCACGGTCGCCGAGCGATTGACCACCTCGACGTTGAACAGCTGCTGACCTTCGGAGCGCACCAGCACGTCGGGGATCACCCTCCCCGGCTGGCAGGCCAGCTCATCGACGCGTTCGCCGGCCCGGGCCGTCTCGAGGTAGTTGTTGGCGACGTCGACCGGGCCACGCACGGCGTCGGCGAACCGCGACACCAACGTGATCCCCAGCGCCGTGCACCCACCGAGCAGGACCACGAGCACGATCGCGACGATGATCCAGACCCGCCGCCGCGAACGGCGGGGCGCTGGGAGCGGCTGCTGCCAACCACCCGGCACCGGCCCGCCTGGAGGCGGCATCTGGCCGCCCGGAGGCGGGAACGGGCCGCCCGGGGGCGGCATCTGGCCACCCGGAGGCGGAAACGGGCCCCCCGGGGGCGGCGGGTCGAACCGATCGGGCACCTGGCGCACTCCGGGAGTCGGCAGGCCGACAGCATGGAGGGTCGCGCACCGCCGCGCCAGGGTCGTGCGACCATCAGCGGCGTTCGCGCGCTGGTCGCACCAGCCATCAGCCCCGGCCCATGGCCATGCGCTCGCGCCGGGCGAGCACGGCCAGCCACCACGCCAGCAGCACGATCCCGTCGAGCGGGACATCCTCGGGCAGCAGCAGCTGGTGACGAAGGCTGGCCACGCGGTGCTGGCGGAGCTCTCCGACCGGTGGCGGGGAGGTCGGCGAGCGCAGCACCAGTCCGTCGGACGGGTCGCCCACCGCCACCCCCTGGGTCGGATCCTCCACCACCAGGACCCGACGCCCGAACCGGCGCTGGCGGTGCACCTCGAGCCGGCAGTCACCCGCGAGAAGCTGCGCCTGCTCCCGGCGGATGCTGCGGATGTCGAGCGCGGCCAGCACGCTGCCGTCCGCCTCGCGCAGCTCGAAGGGTCCAAGACGCCGGGCCCGGGCCACGACCGCGGACCGGTCGGTGAACTGCACCCTCACGGGCACCTTGAGGGTCAGGTGCGCGAGCTGCACCCCCGACGCGTCGTGTAGGGACACCCGGCGGCTGGTCCACCCCCGCCGCCGCAGCTCATAGCGTCGCCGGGGGTCGGGCGGACCGAAACGCCCGGCCGGCTGCCGCACGTCGGGCGTGGCCGCAGCGCCGGGACGGCCCCGGCGCCGACGGACGCGCTCAGCCACCGACCTTGGGCTCCGGGCGGCCCGGCTGGCCGTCGAACTCGAAGCCGCGCTTGGGCACCAGCACGCTGCGAACGAACTCACACACCACGGTGCCGTCCTGCTTGTAGCCGATCGTGCGCACCTTGACGATGCCGCGGTCGGGCTTGGAGCGCGACGCACGGACCTCGAGCACCTCGGTCTCGGAGTAGATCGTGTCGCCGTGGAACGTCGGGTTGGCGTGCTTGAGCGACTCGATCTCGAGGTTGGCGATCGCGCGCCCCGACACGTCGGGCACGGACTGGCCGAGCACCAACGAGTAGACCAGGTTGCCGACCACCATCGCCTTGCCGTGGCTGGTTGCGGCGGCGGCATAGTTGTCATCGGAGTGCAGCGGGTGCTGGTTCATCGTGATCGCGCAGAACAGGATGTCCTCGGCCTGCGTGATGGTCTTGCCGGGCCAGTGCTTGTAGACGTCCCCTACCTCGAAGTCGTCGAAGAAGCGGCCGAAGTCGGCGGTCGGCATGGGTCCCTCCGGGGTCGGTGCCGGGCTCGGTGGTCGGATCGCACGCATCCTCGCCTGCCGGCGATCCCCGGTGCAAGCCACGGACCCGCGCAGGCCGAGACCCGCCGCCCGGTTGGTCTCCGGCAGTGCCGGGCACCTAGCGTGGGTGGTAACCCACCAGCCGCGCGGGCCGGCCCGCGCGGGCGAGCAGGAGACCCATCGTGCGCAGCCCCAAGGACTTCTTCGCCCCCCTGGCGATCGGCGCACCCGATCCGGTGCGCGAGATCCCGTTCCGACCCTCGCGGATGATCCACTTCTTCGACCCGTCGAACCCGAAGATGGTCGCCAAGGTCCCCGACATCGCACCCAAGGTCGATGTGCTGCTCGGCAACCTCGAGGACGCCATCCAGATCGCCAACAAGGAGTCGGCCCGCGCCGGGCTCGTCGAGGTGGGACGCAGCGTCGACCTCGGCACGACCCAGCTGTGGACCCGCGTCAACGCGCTGGACTCCCCCTGGATCCTCGACGACCTGATCACGCTGGTGACCGAGATCGGCGACAAGCTCGACGTCATCATGCTGCCCAAGGTCGAGGGCGCGGAGGACATCCATTACGCCGACCGCCTGCTCGCCCAGCTCGAGGCCCGGGCCGGACTCGACCGACCGATCCTGCTGCACGCGCTGCTCGAGACCGCCCGCGGAGTCGCCAACGTCGAGGAGATCTGCCTGGCGAGCCCCCGAATGCAGGGCCTGTCGCTCGGCCCCGCCGACCTCGCGGCCAGCCGCCGAATGAAGACCACGCGGGTGGGTGGCGGGCACCCCGGCTACCTCGTGCGCGAGGATCCGGTCGACGGCGACATCGAGGCGGCGCGTGCCACCGCCCAGCAGGACCTGTGGCACTACACCCTGGCACGCATGGTCGACGCCTGCGGAACCGCCGGCATCCTGCCCTACTACGGACCGTTCGGCGACATCAAGGACACCGTCGCCTGCGAGGACCAGTTCCGCAATGCCTACCTGCTGGGCTGCGTCGGGGCCTGGAGCCTGCACCCGGTGCAGATCGGCATCGCCAAGAAGGTGTTCTCCCCCGAACCCTCCGAGGTGGCGTGGGCCAAGCGGGTGATCGAGGAGATGGGCGACGGCGCGGGTGCGGTCATGATCGACGGCAAGATGCAGGACGATGCCACCTACAAGCAGTGCCAGGTGGTGCTCGAGCTCGCCGCGGCCCTCGCCGAACGTGACCCGGAGCTCGCCGAGGCCTACGGGCTGTGACTGCGGTGGGGGCCCGCCACCATCCGACCTGCCCGGCAAGCCCCCGCCCCACCCGACGTCCAAACCGATTCCCGACCTGCTCGACGACGACCCCGAGGTGAAACCGTGACCGACGACCTGCGTCCCCGCCGCAGCGTGCTGTACATGCCCGGCGCCAACGAACGTGCCCTGGCCAAAGCGACCGGACTGCCCGCCGACGCCCTGATCCTCGACCTCGAGGACGCCGTCGCCCCTGACGCGAAGTCCGCGGCCCGCGAGCGGGTCTGCGCAGCCGTCGGCGACGACCGCTACGGCCGCCGGGAGGTCGCGATCCGTGCCAACGGGCTGGACACGTCCTGGTACGCCGACGACGTCGCCGCGATCGCACCCGCCGGTCCGGACGCGCTGCTGGTGCCCAAGGTGTCCTCGCCCGGCGACGTGCACGCCATCGAGGCCGCCCTCGAGAAGCACGGGGCCCCCGACACGACCCGCATCTGGGCGATGCTGGAGACCCCGACGGCGGTGTTCAACGCCCGCGAGATCTGCGCCGCCTCCGAGCGGCTGGCGGTGCTGGTGATGGGCACCAACGACCTGGTCAAGGAGCTGCGCGCCCAGCACGTCCCGGGCCGCGCACCGCTGACCGCCGCGCTGTCGTGGTGCGTGCTGGCTGCCCGCGACGCCGGCAAGGTCATCGTCGACGGGGTCTTCAACGACCTCGGCGACGCCGAGGGCTTCGAGGCCGAGTGCCGACAGGGACGCAGCTTCGGGTTCGACGGCAAGACGCTGATCCACCCCAAGCAGCTCGAGGCCTGCAACCGCGTGTTCGCCCCCAGCGAGGACGAGGTCGCGCATGCCCGGGAGGTCATCGAGGCCTTCGAGGCCGCCCAACGCGAGGGGCGCGGGGTGGTCACCGTCGGTGGCCGGCTGATCGAGAACCTGCACGTCGAGGAGGCACGCCGCGCCGTCGCGCAGGCCGAGGCGATCGCCGCCATCGAGGACTGAGTCCTTGGGTGCCGCTCAGCCGGTGCCCGACCCTTCGACCTCCGACGCCTCGACAGCCGAGTGCTCGTCGCCCGGCGCCTGATCGCCCTCGCGCCGGCGGCGAGCGAGGTCGCCCGCATCGTGGAGGCGCTCACGGGCATGCTCGACACCGTCATGCAGGCGCTCACGGGCGTGGTCACCGGCGTCATGCAGGCGCTCACGGGCGTGGTCACCGGCGTCATGCAGGCGATCGCGGGCGTGGTCACCGGCGTCATGCAGGCGATCGCGGGCGTGCCCGACAC
>SKJO01000417.1 GCA_007121975.1 Nitriliruptoraceae bacterium
CACTGCTCGACGAAGCCGCCGGCACCGGAGTCGTAGATCGCCGCCGGTTCGTCCCCCAAGCCCTCGTGGTAGCCGCACAGGCAGTAGCGCTGCTCGTCGTCGGCGCGGTGGTAGTCCAGGCGCACCCCGGAGCTGCGCGCGGCGATCGCCATCGGAAGCGCCTGCTGGTCCTCGCCCAGCAGCTGTACCCCCGCACTCGTGTTCACCAGAGCAGCCGGGAGCTGGTGGTCGGTCGCGACGGTCTCCACCACCATGGCGGTGCTGCGCACGTCGCTGGCGGCCGCGGAACGCCAGGACGACTGGCGCTGGCCGAGGAAGAACGGCACGGCGATCGAGGCGATGATGCCCACGATGGTGGCGACCGTGATCAGTTCGGTCAGCGTGTAGCCCGACTCGTTGCGGGCAGCGCGGCGTAGGCGGCCGTCCATGGATGTCCCCCGGAATGATCTGGTGCGCCGATCGGCGCGGTGTCACCTCCTGCATCGGTCCCCATGGGCGGGTGCTTGAGCGCTTTGCGCGCGGTGTACGTCGTCGGTCGGTCCGCCCGTCGGTCGGTCCGCCCGTCGGTCAAGGGTCAGTCTTCAGCGATGTCCAGTTCGGCGCCACGAGGCCCGGCCTCGGCGTCCCAGCCCAGACCCCCGGCACCGACGTCGGTGACCTCGATCGTGTACCGGCCGGGCGGTCCCGACATCCGGAACCGGATGCGTCCGAGCAGGTCGGTCGTGCCCTGCACGGTGCGCTCACGCTCGGGGCCGGCGAGCCGGGCCTCGACCGCCACCTCGGGGCAGCGTCGGTCCTCGGCGTCGCGCACCTCGAGGCGGAAGGCCGCGCGGTAGCCGCCACCGTCCAGTTGCTCGGGTTCGAGCACGTCGAGCCGGGTCACCCGCAGCGGCTCGGTGAACAGCCCTGTTCGCGGCAGGGCGTCGGCCTGCCGTTCGAGGGTGATGGCGGGGGGGCGACGCCGTCGCAGGCGGGGCAGCCGCACCAGCAGACCTCCGGTCGGGGGAGGGGGAGGGCGGACACCGTACTGGTCGCCGGCCTCAGCCCCGGCCTCAGCCCCGGCCTCAGCCCCGGCGCCAGGCGCAGCCCACCAGGTGGTCGTCGACCAGTCCCATCGCCTGCTGGAAGGCGTACGCCGTGGTCGGTCCGACGAAGCGCCAGTCCCGCGCTCGCAGCGCGTCGGCCATGGCCCGCGACGCCGGCGAGCAGGTGCGCACCTCGGCCCGCGACCGTGGAGCCGGGGCGTCGGGCTCGGCGAAGCGCCACACGAAGCCCGCCAGGCTGCCCTGCTCCTCGACGAGTTCGAGGTAGCGCCGCGCGTTGCCGATCGTCGCCTCGATCTTGCCGCGGTGGCGCACGATGCGCGCATCGGTGAGCAGCGCGGCCACCTCGGCGTCCCCGAAGCCGGCGAGGCGCGCGGGGTCGAAGCCCGCGAACGCGGCCCGGAAGGCGGGGCGCTTGTCGAGGATCGTGCGCCACGACAGGCCGGCCTGGAAGCCCTCGAGGCACAGCTTCTCGAACAGTGCCACCTCGTCGTGGACGGGGCGGCCCCACTCCTGATCGTGGTAGTCGCGCAGCGCCGCGCTGTCCTCGGCCCACCAGCACCGTGCCCGCCCGTCCGGCCCGATCGGCAGGTCCATGCAGGCTGCTCCCAAACGGAGTGCACGTTGACAGGCGCTGCTGCTGCTGCCACCCTACCGGCCTCGCCCGGCCCAGCGCGAGGCGTGCTTCGCCTGCTCGCGTCCAGCCGGGTGACCCCAGCAGTACCGGGGCGCTCCGGCGTCCCGACCTGTCCCCCGACCGCCTGACCGAAGAGATCCGACCCTTGATGCCCGAGACCCCGACCCCCGACCAGAGCCCGTCCCCGCAGGACCCCGGGACCCCACCGACCGCCGATCCGGCGCCCGATCCGGCCGTCGATGCCGGCTCGACCGAGTTGCCCGTCCCCGGAGGGGCCGACCCGATCGTGGTGATGCAGGAGCCCGGCGGCCAGATGACCTCCACCGGCGACCTCATCGTCGAGAACGACCTGTCCGACGACGAGTTCGAGGCGGCGCTCGAGGGCACCGTCACCGCGATGGAAGAGGGCAAGATCATCGAGGGGGTCGTCGTCAAGGTCGACCCCGACGAGGTGCTGCTCGACATCGGCTGGAAGTCCGAGGGCGTCATCCCCTCCCGCGAACTGTCGATCAAGCTCGACGTCGACCCCAACACCATCGTGCAGGTCGGTGACGTGGTCGAAGCGCTCGTGATGAAGAAGGAGGACGAGGAGGGCCGCCTGGTCCTGTCCAAGAAGCGCGCGCAGTACGAGCGGGCCTGGGGCACCATCGAGAAGATCTACACCGACGACAAGACCGTGCAGGGCACGGTCATCGAGGTGGTCAAGGGCGGGCTGATCCTCGACATCGGGCTGCGTGGGTTCCTGCCGGCCTCGCTGGTCGAGATGCGCCGGGTACGCGATCTGCAGCCGTATGTCGGTGAGACGATCGAGTGCAAGATCATCGAGCTCGACAAGAACCGCAACAACGTGGTGCTCTCCCGGCGCAAGTTCCTGGAGGAGACCCAGTCCGAGTTCCGCAACGAGTTCCTCACCTCGCTGCAGAAGGGCGAGGTCCGCGCCGGGGTGGTGTCCTCGATCGTGAACTTCGGCGCGTTCGTGGACCTCGGTGGGGTCGACGGGCTGGTGCACGTCTCCGAGCTGTCGTGGAAGCACATCGACCACCCCTCGGAGGTCGTCGAGGTCGGCGACGAGGTCGAGGTCGAGGTGCTCGACGTCGACATGGACCGCGAGCGGGTGTCGCTGTCGCTCAAGGCGACCCAGGAGGACCCGTGGCAGAAGTTCGCCCGCGAGCACGCGGTCGGGCAGGTCGTCGAGGGTGAGGTCACCAAGCTGGTGCCCTTCGGTTCGTTCGTGAAGGTGGCGGACGGCATCGAGGGCCTCGTGCACATCTCCGAGCTCGCCGAGCGGCACGTGGAGGTTCCCGAGGCGGTGGTCAACGTCGGCGACAAGATCGACGTCAAGGTCATCGACATCGACACCCACCGGCGCCGCATCTCGCTGTCGCTCAAGCAGGCCCAGGCGCCGGCTCCCGCGGAGCCGACCAGCCGCTTCGAGGAGCCGACGCCGGTCGAGGCCGCCTACTCCTCGGGCGACGACGCACCGGTGTCCGGGGCGATGGCGGCCGCGTTCGCGCAGGCCGGGCTCGCCCCGACCGGGGGCGGCATGAGCCCTGAGGAGATGGCGCTGGCCGAAGCCGAGTTGCCCGAGGAGCGCGTCGCCGCTGAGGCGCCGCCCGCCGAGGAGGCCCCTAGCGAGGAGGCCCCCGCCGAGGAGCCGCCCGCCGAGGAGGCCCCCGCTGAGGCGCCGCCCGCCGAGGAGGCCCCTGCTGAGGCGCCGCCCGCCGAGGAGGCCCCTGCCGAGGAGGCCCCCGCCGCGACGGACAGCTCCGACGAGCCGTCCTGACCTTCGCGTTGCCTGCGGCAGCCCCGGCCCCGGCCGGGGCTGCCGTGTGCGAGGGGACCGTTGAGCTGCCGACCTCCCCGGTGTGTGCGGTAGCGTGACCAGGGTCGGGAGTGTGGGAGGTCCGGACATGATGCTGGTGGCCCTGACCGGAGGAATCGGCAGCGGCAAGTCGACGGTGGCTGCGCGCTTCGCCGAGCACGGCGTGCCGGTGGTGGACGCCGACCGCATCGCCCGGGAGGTCGTCGAACCGGGCGAACCCGCGCTGGGCGAACTCGTCGACCGCTTCGGGGAGGGCATTCTTCGCGCCGACGGGTCGCTGGACCGGCAGGCACTCGCCGACATCGTGTTCCACGACGACGACGCCCGCCGACGGGTCGAGCGCATCACCCACCCGCGGGTCGCGGCCCGGATCGCCGAGCGGCTGACCGAGCTGGCAGCCAGCTTCAACGGCGGACCGCCGTTGCTGGCGATCATCGACCACCCCCTGCTGGTCGAGACCGGCCAGGCCGAGCGCTTCGATGCGGTCGTGGTCGTGACCGCCCCGGCTGACCTGCGGGTCGAGCGGCTGGCCGAGGAGCGTGGCATGGATCCAGGCGACGCCTGGGCGCGCATCGATGTCCAGGCCACCGACGAGCAGCGCTGCGCGGTCGCTGACCATGTCATCGACAACGGTGACGGGCTGGCCGTGCTCTACGCACGCAGCGACGAGGTCTACCAGGAGCTGCGCGACCAGGCCCGCCAGGTGCGCAAGGCGTCGGCCTGAGCCGCTGCCTGACGGGCGTGCCGCCCGGACGCAGCGTCACCCCCCGGCGGTAGTCTGCCGGCATGCCTGCCTCCTTAGCTGCCCCCGGTTCCGGTGCTCACGACCCCCGGCGAGACGACCTGCATCGTCACGCCCGTGCGGACGTGCCCTTCCGGGTCGTCAGTGACTTCGCGCCGTCCGGCGACCAGCCTCAGGCCATCGAGGAGCTCGCGGAGGCGTTCGCCTCCGGGCTCAAGGCCGTGACCCTGCTCGGTGCGACCGGCACGGGCAAGACCTTCACGGCCGCGAAGCTGCTCGAGCGCATCCAGCGCCCGACCCTGGTGATGGCGCCCAACAAGACGCTGGCCGCGCAGCTGGCCAACGAGTTCCGCGAGTTCCTGCCCGACAACGCGGTCGAGTACTTCGTCTCCTACTACGACTACTACCAGCCCGAGGCCTACATCCCCTCCTCGGACACCTACATCGAGAAGGACTCGTCGATCAACGACGAGATCGATCGGCTGCGCCACCGGGCCACGATGGCCCTGCTCTCGCGCCGGGACGTGGTCGTGGTCGCTTCGGTGTCGTGCATCTACGGGCTGGGATCGCCCTTCGAGTACGAGGATCACGTGCTGCGCCTGCACGTCGGGCAGGAGGCCGGACTCGACACCTCGATGCGCAAGCTGGTCGACCTGCAGTACGACCGCAACGACCTCAACCTGGTGCGCGGCACCTTCCGCGTGCGGGGCGACACCCTGGAGGTCTTCCCGGCCGACGACGAGCGGGCGGTGCGCGTCGAGTTCTTCGGTGACGAGGTGGATCGCATCGTGCGGGTGGATCCGCTCACCGGCGAGGTCGGTGGGCCGGTGTCCCAGGTCGGGCTGTTCCCCGCGTCGCACTACGTGTCCTCGCAGGAGGCGCTGGAGCGGGCGGTGGTCTCGATCCAGACCGAACTCGACGAGCGGCTCGCCGAGTTCGAGCGCGACGGCAAGCTGCTCGAGGCGCAGCGGCTGCGGATGCGCACCAACTACGACCTCGAGATGATCCGTGAGGTCGGGTTCTGCAACGGCATCGAGAACTACTCGCGCCACTTCGACGGCCGGGTGGCGGGCGAGGCGCCCTACACGCTGCTCGACTACTTCCCCGACGATCTGGTGGTGCTGATCGACGAGTCGCACGTCACCGTGCCGCAGATCGGCGGGATGTACGAGGGGGACCGCTCCCGCAAGGACACCCTGGTCGAGCACGGCTTCCGGCTGCCCTCGGCGCGTGACAACCGGCCGTTGACCTTCGACGAGTTCCTCGCCCGCATCGGTCAGCGGCTGTACCTGTCGGCCACGCCCGGTCCCTACGAGCGCCGCGAGTCCGACGCGGTGGTGGAGCAGATCATCCGTCCCACCGGGCTGGTCGACCCCGAGGTGGTGGTCGTCCCGACCACCGGGCAGATCGACGACCTGATGGAGCGCATCCGGCAGCGCACCGAGCAGGATCAGCGGGTGCTGGTGACCACCCTGACCAAGCGCATGTCCGAGGACCTCACCGACTACCTGCTCGAGAACGGGGTGCGGGTGCGCTACCTGCACTCCGACATCGACACCGTGGAGCGCGTGGCCATCCTGCGCTCCCTGCGGCTGGGGGAGTTCGACGTGCTGGTGGGCATCAACCTGCTGCGTGAGGGCCTGGATCTGCCCGAGGTGTCGTTGGTGGCCATCCTCGACGCCGACAAGCAGGGGTTCCTGCGCTCGGAGACCTCGCTGATCCAGACCATCGGACGCGCCGCCCGCAACGTCGACGGGCGCGTGGTGATGTACGCCGACCACGTCACCGCAGCGATGCGCAGCGCGCTCGACGAGACCTCACGACGCCGGGACAAGCAGCTCGCCTACAACGCCGAGCACGGCATCGACCCGCAGACCGTGCGCAAGCGCGTCGGCGACATCATCGCGGCGGTCCGCGCCGAGGAGCTCGGTGAGGAGTACGCCCCGGACCACACGCCGGCCCGGCCGGGCGGGAGTGTCGACGCCACCGAACTGCCCCGCGAGGAGCTCCGCGCCCTGGTGCAGCGCCTCGAGCAGGAGATGCACGAGGCCGCCGGGGAGCTGCGCTTCGAGTACGCCGCCCGGCTGCGCGACGAGGTCGCCGAGCTCAAGCGGGAGCTGGCGTCGATGCAGGCCGCCAACGTCTGAGCGGGCACCGGGGAGCTGCCCGGTGGGGCGCCGAACGGTGGATGCCGGTGGTCGGACCGATGGCGGGCTAGCGTCGCGGCTGGCCGCCCCGCCGCCATGTCGACGGTCTCACGGGGCAGGGCCGTCACTGCCTGTCGGTGGGTGTCCACCACGTCACGGAATCGGAAAGGACGCGACGATGCGGATCGAGCGCTCGGAGGGTTTTCGCCTGGTGGTCTGGCGTTCGTGGGGGATCGGTGCGGCGATCGTGGCCGCGCTGGTGCTGCCCGCGATCGGGGTGCTCGCCGGGGTGGCGCTCGCCTCGTCGGCCTTCGACGACGTCGACCCGGATGGCACCCACGCCGAGGGCATCGAGTGGCTCGCCGATTCGGGGGTGACTGCTGGCTGTGAGGTCGGACGGTTCTGCCCCACCGAAGCGGTCACCCGCGAGCAGATGGGGACCTTCCTCCACCGCCTGTCGGGCAACGACCCGCGGGTGGCGCCGTCGGTGAACGCCGCCACCCTGCAGGGGCTCACCGTCGCCGAGCTGTTCGAGGCCTTCGAGGCGGGTGAGCTGCCCCCGGGCATCGACCCGACGCCGCCCTCCGAGGACGCGCCTCCGTCCGACGATCCCGATGCGCCCGGAGACGTACCCGACGATGATGCGCCTGATGGCGACGGGCCCGACGACGATGCTCCGGCGCCCTCCGACCCGGGCGACCCGGCGACCGGCGATCTCGAGCAGCGCCTGACCGAGGTCGAGTCCACCGTGCTGTTCCTCGCGGAGCGGCTCGAGGCGATCGACGGGCTGCTGCAGCTCGATCTGGACAGCGCTCCCGACGAGCAGCTGGCGGCGGCGGTGATCTCGCTGAGCGTGGCGCTGTCCGAGCAGGCGGAGGTGGTCGAGCAGCTCGAGGCGGACGTCGCGGCACGCGAGCAGACCATCGTTGACCTCGACACCGAGGTCGAGCGGCTCTCGGGCCTGCTCCAGGGCGTCACGCGGCAGAGCGTCGCCGGTCGGGACACGCTGCGCTTCTCCGGCATGAACATCCAGGTGGTCAACGGGACGGGGACCACCTCCGGAACCCCCAACGGCGTCGGCAACCTCATCGTCGGCTACGACCGCGCGCGGACCTCGACCGACGGGGCGGGCCCCAGTCAGAAGTCCGGTTCGCACTACCTGGTGGTCGGCGACGGCAACAACTA
>SKJO01000122.1 GCA_007121975.1 Nitriliruptoraceae bacterium
ACCTGGGTCTCGCCGCGCTGGAACAGCGCCGAGCCATGCGTGCGGGGCAGCACCTGGACCTCGGCCGAGATCGACCGCAGGTCGGTGACCCCGCGACCGTCGACCCGGAAGCCCTCGTCGACGATCAGGCGGCGCACGACCTTCTTCTCGGTGGCCCGGAAGGCCTCGGCGGCCTGCTTGGCCCGGGCCTCCTCGTCGAGGTCGGCGGGACCCTCGGCGACCACCTGGGCGACGGCATCGGCCTTGATCTGGCCGAGCGCGTCGTCCTTGTCCGCCTTGCCCAGCTCCGAGCGGCGGTAGAGGTCCTCGACCGGCCCGGCGGCGATGGCGAAGACCTGCTCGAAGACCTCCTCGGTGTAGTCGAGGAACAGCGGGAACTCGCCGGCGTCGCGGATGCCGACCTCGTCGACGAACGCCTGCTGCGCTTCGCACAGCTGCCGGATGAGGGGCTTGACGGCCTCGATGGCCTCACCAACGACCTGCTCGGTGGGCGCGGGCGCGCCCATGTCGACCTTGGTCCAGGCGTCGGGGGTGGCCTCGGCCTCGATCATGAGGATCGCCACCTCGCCGTCGTCCTCGACGCGGCCGGAGATGACCATGTTGAACACGCCCTCCTCCTCGAGTTCCTCGAAGGAGGGGAAGGCGACCCACGAGCCGTCACGCAGCATGGCGTAGCGCACCGCGGCGACCGGCCCGGCGAAGGGCAGCCCCGAGAGCATGGTCGACAGCGACGAGCCGTTCATCGCCACGACGTCGTAGGGGTCGAACTGGGTGGTCTGGATGATGGTGTTCACGACCTGGACCTCGTTGCGCAGACCCTCGGCGAAGGTCGGGCGCAGCGGCCGGTCGGTCAGCCGGCACACGAGGATGGCGTTCTCGGAGGGCCGGCCCTCGCGCTTGAAGAACGAGCCGGGGATCCGGCCGGTGGCGTACATGCGCTCCTCCACCTCGATGGTGAGGGGGAAGAAGGGCAGGAAGTCCTTGGGTTGCCGCGACGCGGTGGTCGTGGTCAGGACCTTGGTGTCACCGAGACTGGTGACCACCGCGCCGCCGGCCTGGGCGGCGAGCGTGCCTGCTTCGAAGGTCAGATACTTGCCGTCGATCTCGACGGTGTGCTCGTAGATGCCGAGCTTGCCCACGGTGGGCCTCCTGGTTCGTGTCGGGGGCCACACCGGTCGTCGGGCGGCCCGGGTGACGCGGGGACCGGGGCCGGCACATCAGTGGGCACGGCTCGAGTGGTGGCTCGAGTCGTCTCCACTGACGACCGACGTCGGGCGCGTCGGGTGGGTGGGGCCGGGGTCCACGGACCCCGGCCGGGGAACATCGGTCAGCGCCGCAGTCCGAGCTCGGTGAGCAGCGAGCGGTACCGGTCGATGTCCCGGTCCATCAGGTAGTTGAGCAGCCGGCGCCGCTGGCCGACCAGCATCAGCAGACCACGTCGGGTGTGGTGGTCCTGCTTGTGCACCTTCAGGTGCTCGGTGAGGTGGCTGATGCGCTTGGTGAGCAGCGCGATCTGGACCTCGGGAGACCCGGTGTCGCCCTCGTTGCGGGCGAAACGGGCGATGATCTCCTGCTTGTCGTCGGGAAGTACGGCGGCCAAGGTGGCGCTCCTGTCGTGGTGGGCCCTGCATCGCCGGGCCGGTGGCGCCGAGGTGGCGACCACCGCGGGGTCCGGGACATGC
This sequence comes from Nitriliruptoraceae bacterium, assembly GCA_007121975.1. Taxonomy (GTDB): domain Bacteria; phylum Actinomycetota; class Nitriliruptoria; order Nitriliruptorales; family Nitriliruptoraceae; genus SKJO01. The sequence continues at coordinate 1,683 of SKJO01000122.1, forward strand.
ACACGGCACGACGTCCGTTGCCTGGCAACCGGGGACCCGACGCCCGAGCGGGCACGGTGACATCGACCCGTGCGGGCCGACATCGGATTGTGACACACCTTGCGGTCCGACGCCAAGCATCGCCCCTGTCCGGTCAGGTGAGCAGCTCGCGCGAGCGGGCCGCGTCGGCGGTGATCTGGGCCACGAGCGCCTCGACGCCGTCGAAGCGGCGCTCACCACGGATGCGGTGCTCGAGGTCGAGGGCGAGTTGCCGGCCGTAGAGGTCGAGGTCGAGGTCGAGCAGGTGGGCCTCGACCGTGCGGCGCTGCCCGTCGAAGGTGGGCCGGACCCCGACGTTGACCACGGCCGGATGCCGCACGCCCGCGAGCTCGACGTGTCCGGCGTAGACGCCGTCGGCGGGGAGCACCAGTCCGTCGGGGACGTCGAGGTTGGCGGTGGGGAAGCCGATCGCTCGTCCACGCGCATCCCCGCGGACCACCGTGCCCGCGATCCGGGGCGCTCGTCCCAGGGCGAGCCGCGCCCAGCCGACGTCCCCGGCCTGCAGGTGCTCGCGCACCGCCGAGGAGGAGATGGGTACCCCCCCGAGCTCGAGCAGGGTGACCGCCTCGACCTCGAAGCCGTGCTCCTCGCCCTCCTGCACCAGGGTCACGACGTCACCGGCAGCCCGGTTCCCGAACCGGAAGTTGGTACCGACCACGACCCGCCGGGCCTGCAGAGGGCCAGCCAGAACCCGCTCGACGAACGCGGCCGGCGTCAGGGCCGCCAGCTCGCGGGTGAAGGGCAGCACGAGCACGAGGTCCGCACCGGCCGCGCGCAGCTGGCGGCAGCGCTCGTCCAGCGTCTGCAACAGGGGCGGAGCCAGCTCGGGGCGCAGCAGCGCGACCGGGTGCGGGTCGAAGGTGACCGCGACCGAGCGCAGTCCGCGGGCCGTGGCCCCGTCGACCGTGCGACGCAGCAGCACCTGGTGCCCGCGGTGCACCCCGTCGAAGTTGCCGATCGTCACCACCGACGGGGTCGGGTCGACCTGCTCGGTGCCGCGCACGCAGGGCACGGCCTGCCTGGGCTCGTCCACGTCAGCCTGCCTCGTCGGGGGTCGGATCGGTCGCGGCCGCCGCAGCGAGCTCCTCAGGTCGGGTCCAGACCAGCGCCGGTCGTCCGGTGGCGCCGTCGTACACGCCAAGCAGGCGTGCACCATGGAAGACCGCGTGCACCCCCGGCCCGGGGGGCGCCTCGAGCCGGCCGCCCTGCGCCAGGCGCAGAGCGCGCGCGGCGTCGTCGACCTCGAGGCGGGGCAGGCACCGAGCGACCGCTTCCGCCGGAGTCAGGCAGCGACGCAGCACGCCGGCGCGGTCGCCCGCGACCAGCTCCTGGGGATCATGGGCGTCGTCCAGGCTGAAGGGGCCGTTGGCCACCCGCCGCAGGGCGGTGAGGCTCGCGCCCACCCCGAGCTCCCGACCGACGTCGTGGGCCAGGGTGCGCACGTAGGTTCCCGCCGAGCAGGTCACCAGGAAGCTCGCCTGCGGGTGCTCGCCGGGCGTGAACCCGTCGAGCACCAGGTCGTGGATGGTCACCTGTCGGGCCGGGCGGTCGACCTCGATGCCGCGGCGGGCGAGCTCGTGCAGCCGCTGGCCGTCGACCTGCACCGCCGAGACCATCGGGGGCACCTGCTCGATCACGCCCTGGAACCGGGTCAGCGCCTCACACAGCTGGTGCTCGTCGATGTGGCGGGCGTCCCGGCGGGCGACCACCGCACCGTCAGCGTCCTGGCTGTCGGTCTCCACGCCGAGCACCAGCCGGGCCTCGTAGGTCTTGTGGCCGGCCTGCAGGAACGACACCAGCCGGGTGGCCCGACCCAGGCACACCACCAGCACCCCGGTGGCGGCGGGGTCGAGGGTGCCGGTGTGACCGACCCGGTGCTGCCCGGCGGCCCGGCGTACCGTGGCAACCACGTCGTGGGAGGTCGGTCCGGCCGGCTTGTCGAGCACCAGCACCCCGCTGAGATCATCGCTGCGTCGTCGCCGGCGGCCCACCTCAGTGCTCCCCGAGCGAAGCAACGACCCCGTCGACCACGTCCTGTACCCGTCCGGCACGTGTGAAGCCCGCCGCCCGCTCGTGGCCGCCTCCGCCGAACCGGCCCGCGAGCCGTCCCACGTCGACCCCGCCCTCCGAGCGCAGCGAGACGCGCCAGGTGCCGTCGGGGCCCGGTTTGGCGACCAGCGTCAGGTCGGCGACATCCGCCCAGCGCACGACGTCGACGAGGTGCTCGGTGGCCTCCCCGTTGGCGCCGCTGGCGGCGAGTTCCTCGGCCGTGACGTGGGTGTGCACCATCCGGTGCTCGGGCAGGTAGCGCAACCGGCCGAGCGCCGCGGCGAGCAGGTCGAGCTCGGCCAGGGTCCTGGTCGCGAACAGCCGGCGGTGCACCTGCACGTGATCCGCGCCCGCATCCACCAGATCGCCGGCCAGACGCAGGGTCGAACCGTCGCTCGACGAGTAGCCGAAGCGTCCGGTGTCGGCGACCAGGCCCGCGTACAGGCAGGTGGCCATGCTCGGCGTCAGGGCGACCTGCATCCGCGCGAGCAGCGCAGCCAGCACCACGGTCGTGGAGGCCGCGCGGGGCGCGACCAGCGCGAGGTCACCGAACGGCTTGCCGCTGGCATGGTGGTCGACCATCACCACCGTGCCGGCGCCCTCGAGGAGCCGGGCCACCGATCCCAGCCGGTCGGGGCTGGCCGCGTCGAGGGTGACCAGGACCGCGACGTCGTCAGGGTCGGGCAGCGCCTCGGTACCGGCCAGCTGCGAGGCGTGCGGCAGCCAGGCCAGGCTCGTGGGCAGGGACAGGGGCGAGTCACCGATCACCGGCAGCGATCGGGCACCGAGCCCCGCGAGTGCCTCGTGCAGCGCCAGGACCGACCCCAGCGCATCAGCGTCGGGGTTGACATGACCGGCGATCACGATGCGTCGACCCGCCGCGGCCGCCTCACCCAGCGTGCGAGCCGCCGCGTCGAGGTGCGCCTCCGGCAGGTCCTGCTGCCAGCGTGGGACGTCGGTCATGCCGACGGTTCGCCGCCGGATCCGCCCTCGGACTCCGGGTCGGGGGCGGCGTCCTCGCTCGGGCGCATCTCCCGCAGCAGGTCCTCGATGCGTCCGGCCTGCTCAGCGACCGGGTCGGGACGGAACCGAAGCTCAGGGGTGGCGCGCAGCCGCACCCGACTCCCCAGCAGGGAGCGCAGCCGCGGGGTCGCGGCCTCGAAGCCCGCCTGGACCTCCTCGACCGAACGCGGGCGGTCGCCTCCGCTGCGCCGCGGGTCGCGGGATACCAGGCCCGGGTCGACGTTGAGGTAGTAGACGGTGGCCACGTCGTGATCGGGGGTGACGTCCACCTCGGTGATCGACACCAGCGCGAGCCGCGGATCAGCGACCTCGGACTCGAGCAGACCCGCCAGTGCGTCACGCACGAGCCGGTCGGTACGGGGGTTGCGCTTGCGGGCCACGGTCACTCCTCGTCGGGCAGCAGATGGGACAGGTGCGACAGGCCGGGTCCTTCGAGTTCGAGGGTGCCGATCTCGTCGTGCAGACCGATGACCTCGAGTCGGGGATCACGTTCGAGCACCGCGGTGAGCCGCTGCAGGACCCGTTCGACGCCGGTGTTGCTCGAGGCCACCACCGCGACTCCGAGCACCGCACGGCGCCAGCGGTCCTGGGCGCCGACCTCGGCCGCCGAGCAGCCGAGGTCGTCACGCAACCGCGTCAGCGCCCGCTGCACGACCGAACGCTTGTCCTTGAGGCTGTCGGCATCCGGCAGGTGCAGGTCGATCCGGGCCACCGCGTGGTGCACCGTTGCGGCGTCGGACACCGCGTCCTCCTCGTGGGGGTGATCAGTCGCGGGCGACCTCGACGGTCTCGAAGGCTTCGATCACATCGCCCTCCTTGACGTCCTGGAACTTCTCGAGCCCGATCCCGCACTCGAATCCCTCGCGGACCTCCTTGGCGTCGTCCTTGAAGCGGCGCAGGGAGGACATCTTGTCCTCGGCGATCACGACACCGTCGCGTACGACCCGCACCCCGGCGTCGCGTCGCATCTCACCGCGCGAGACCATGCAGCCGAACACGAAACCAACCCGGGGGACCTTGAAGACCTCGCGGACCTCGGCCTCGCCGATCACCTGCTCGCGGAACTCGGGGGCGAGCATGCCCTTGAGCGCGCGTTCGATGTCCTCGATCGCCTCGTAGATGATCCGGTAGCTGCGCACGTCGACCCCGGAGCGGTCGATCTCCTCGCGCGCGTTGGCGCCGGGCCGGACGTTGAACGCCACGATGATCGCGTCGGATGCCTCCGCGAGCCGCACGTCGCCCTGGCTGATGGCGCCGACCCCCTTACTCACGACGCGGATCTGGACCTCGTCGAGTTCGAGCTTGAGCAGGGCGTCCTCGAGTGCCTCGGCGGAACCGGACACATCCGCCTTGATGATGACGTTGAGGGTGGCCTTGCCCCCGGCCTGCACCGCCGAGGTGAACTCCTCGAGGGTGGTGGGCCGCCGCTCGGCGAGCTCCTTGCGGCGCTCGCGGGCCGCCCGGCGCTCGGCGACGTCACGCGCGAAGCGCTCGGCGTTCACGACCCGGAACTCGTCGCCGGCCTCGGGGACCTCGTTGAGGCCGACGACCTGGACCGGCCGGGCCGGCGGAGCCTCGTCGACGGACTGGCCGTTCTCGTCGAACATCGCCCGGATCTTGCCGTCGGCGGTGCCGGCGACGAGCACGTCGCCCCGGCGCAGCGTGCCGGCCTGCACGAGCACGGTTGCCACCGGACCACGGCCACGGTCGAGGTTGGCCTCGACCACCCGCCCCCGGGCATCCTTGCGGGGGTCGGCGCTGAGCTCGAGCAGGTCGGCCTGCAGCAGGACGACCTCGAGGAGTTCCTCGAGCCCGATCCGCTGCTTCGCCGAGACCTCGACCATCGGCACGTCACCGCCGAAGTCCTCGGCGACGAGGTCGTACTCGGTGAGCTGGGTCTTGACGCGTACCGGGTCCGCCGCCTCGAGGTCGATCTTGTTGATCGCCACCACCACCGGGACCTCAGCCGCCTTGGCGTGCTCGATGGCCTCACGGGTCTGGGGCATCACGCCGTCATTGGCCGCGACCACGAGGATGGCCACGTCGGTCACCTGGGCGCCGCGTGCGCGCATCGCGGTGAACGCCTCGTGGCCGGGGGTGTCGATGAAGGTGATCGGCCGGCCGTCCTTGGTGATCTGGTAGGCGCCGATGTGCTGGGTGATGCCGCCGGCCTCGGTGGACACCACGTCGGTGAGGCGGATCGCGTCGAGCAGCAGGGTCTTGCCGTGGTCGACGTGGCCGAGCACGGTGATGACCGGCGGTCGAGCTTCGAGGGCCTCGGGATCCTCCGGCGCCTCGATCCCGAACTCGAGCTCCTCCTCGGACATGAAGTAGACCTCGACCCCGAGGTCGGCGCAGATGATCTCGACGGTGTCGTCGGGCAGGGTCTGCTGCACGGTGGCCATCTCGCCCATCTCGAACAGCTTCTTGACCAGGGCCGCCCCCTGCACCCCGAGCTTGTCGGCGAGCTCACCGACCGTGATCCCCGACAGCACCTCGACACGCTCGACCGAGATCTGCTCCTCGAGGGGCAGGTCGCGCCGCATCGGACCGCGCGAGAGCTCCTGCTCCTGCGGGCTCTGCTTCTCCCGCTTCTTGCGTCGGCGCTTGCCGGCCGGACCACCGGGCCCGCCCGGACCACCCGGACCACCGGGACCGCTCGGACCACCGGGACCACCGCGGCCCGCGGCGGGACCGCCCGGACCGCCGCCGGGGCCACCGCC
>SKJO01000040.1 GCA_007121975.1 Nitriliruptoraceae bacterium
CGACCGCGAGCAGCTCGATCTGTCCGATGATCAGCACCAGCGTGGTGTCCTTGTACAGGCTGATCGCCTGACCGACCAGGGCCGGGATCACGCTGCGCAGCGCCTGGGGAAGGATCACCAGACGGGTCTGCCTCCACGGGCTGAGCCCCAGCGCCTGCGCCGCTTCCCGCTGGCCGCGGGGGACCGACTGCAGCCCGCCGCGCACGATCTCGGCGACGTAGGCGGAGGTGAACAGCACGAAGATGATCAGCGCCCGGGTCACCAGCGACGGCGTCGGGAAGCCGGGGGGCAGGAAGAAGGGAAGGATCAGCCAGCCCACGAACAGCAGCGCGATCAGCGGCGAGCCCCGGAAGAACTCGATGAACACCCCACACCCGGCGCGGACCACCGGCAGGCTCGAGCGGCGTCCGAGCGCCAACGCCACCCCGATGGGGAAGGCCAGCAGCAGCGCCCCGACGGTGTAGTAGGCGGTGAGCAGCAGGCCGCCCCAGGCGCTGCGGGGCACGCCGTCGAATCCGGAGATCGCCAGCAGGGCGACCACGATGCTGGCGACGGCGGCGAGGTTGGCCCGGCCCCGCCAGCGGTGCGGGATGCGCCGGGCGGCCCGGAAGCCCAGTACGCCGAGCACGATCACCCCGGCGAGCAGGATCAGGGGCAGGGGCGTGCGCACGAACACCACCAGCACCAGCAGCAGCACCAGCGGGGGGCCGGCACGCTGGGTCCGCTCCCGCCAGCCGACCCGGGGATCGTGCCCGGCCGCGATGGCGGTCTCGGCGGCGGTGGCCGAGGTCACCCCCGCGCCGGTCGAGATCGCCAGGGTCATCAACACCAGCGCGACCCACAGCCGGGCGAGCTCGTCACGGGGGAAGCCACCGACCATGAAGTTGGTGAGGTTGACCTCGATGATGTCCCAGCGGCCGGTGACCAGCAGGAACCGGGCGAACGACCAGATCGCCCACGCCAGCAGGGGAGCCATGATCAGCGTCAGGGCGGTGTTCAGCGCCGAGGAGAACAGGTTGGCGCGCAGCCATCGGGCCACGGTGACCTGGTGCACCGGCGGGGTTGACGAGGCCGTGGTCGTCGGGGCGTCCATCAGCGCTCCACCAGCTGCAGGCGACGGTTGGCGATGTTGACCACCAGCGACAGCGCCAGTGACACGGCGAGGTAGGCGCCCAGCACGATCAGCAGGATCTGCGGGGCCGGTTGCCCGTTGCCGATCGCCTGGCGACCGACCCGCAGGATCTCGGGGTAGGCGATGACCACGCCCAGCGACACGTTCTTGGACAGGTTGAGGAACTCGTTGCCGGTGGCCGGCGCGGCGATGCGCAGCGCCTGGGGCAGCACCACCCGGCGCAGGCGGGCGAACCACGACAGGCCCAGGGCCAGCGCCGCCTCGACCTGCCCCTTGGGCACGGCCTGGATCGATCCGCGCACGATCTCGGCGATGAACGCCGAGGTGTAGAGCACGAGGCTGATCAGCAGCGCGGCGTACTCGGGGAACAGCAGGATGCCGCCGTCCACGGTGCGCCCCTCGAGCACGGGCACGCTCAGCGCCACCGGACCGGACAGGGCGAGGTGGCCCACGGCCAGCACCAGCACGGCACCGCCACCGGCCCACCACACCCGCCGGGCGGGCTGCCCGGTCGCGTCGTGGACCCGGCGCCGCCAGGTGCTCACCCCGATCGCCACCGCCAGCGCGAGCAGGGCGGTGAGCGCGAAGGCGCCCGCGGCCTCACCGAGGTCGAGCCCGGGGAGCCACACGCCACGGTTGGACACGACCATCACGCCACCGGGGGTGGCGGCGTCGCTGATGCCCGGCAGGGTCTGCAGGACCGCGAGGTAGAAGAAGATGATCAGCACCAGCGGGGGCACGTTGCGCAGCAACTCGACGTAGATGCTCGCGGTGCGGGCCACCAGCCAGTTGGTCGACAGGCGCATGACGCCCACCACGATGCCGATGATCAGCGCCAGCGCGATGCCCAGCAGTGCGACGCGCAGGGTGTTGAGCAGCCCGACCCACAGCGCCTCGCGGATCGTGCTGGTGGCTGCGAAGTCGCTGCCGAAGATCGTGAAGCCCGCGGGCTGGTCGAGGAACCCGAAATCGCGGCGGATACCGAGACGCTCGAGGTTCGTGCCGAGGTTGTCGATCAGCCACCAGATCGTCGCCAGGACCGCGGTGATGAAGCCCACCTGCAGGGCGATGCGGATGACGCGCACGTCGCGCCACAGCGGCGGGCGGTGGCGGGTTGGAGTCGGCTGCGGCGGGGCGTCGGTGGCGGCCATCAGCGTTCCTCGGGCAGGCGACCGCGGCGGCGCCGGACGACGCCGCCGCGGCCGGGAGCATCAGCGGTAGGGCGGCGGGTAGAGCAGTCCGCCGTCGGTCCACAGCGCGTTCTCGCCGCGCTCGAGGCCGAGCCCGGTCGCCGGGCCGATGTTGCGGTCGAAGATCTCGGCGTAGTTTCCGACCTGCGCCACGATGTTCACGGCGAAGTCGGCGTCGAGGCCGAGGCCCGCGTCGAAGCCGCCGATCCCGAGGAAGCGGGCCAGCTCGGGCTCCTCCTCGGCGTCGGTGGAGGCGGCCAGGTCGGTCACGTTGCCCGAGTCCACGCCGAACTCCTCGGCCTGGATGGTGGCGATGACCGCCCAGTTGACCACGTCGAACCAGCCGCTGTCGCCGTCACGCACGGCGGGGCCCAGCGGCTCCTTGGACAGCGTGTCGTCGAGCACCGTGAGCGCCTCGGGGCCGCCCTCACCGTCGGGCCAGGCCGAGCGCACCGCAGCCAGCTGCGACTTGTCGGAGGTCCAGCCGTCGCACCGGTCGGCGAGGAACGCCTCACGCAGGGTGTCGTTGTCCTCGAAGGTCAGCGCGTCGTAGGACAGGCCGCGGGCGGCGAACTGCGACTCGAGGTTGAGCTCGGTGGTCGTGCCCGACAGCACGCAGATCACGGTGCCTTCCATGTCATCGACCGAGCTGAAGCCTGCGTCGGCCTGGACCATCATCCCCTGACCGTCGTAGAAGGTGGTGGTGGCGAACGCCGCACCCTCCGAACCGTCACGGGTCGCCGTCCAGGTGGTGTTGCGCACCAGCACGTCGATCTCGCCCGACTGCAGGGCGGTGAAGCGGGCCTCGGCGGTCAGCGGGACGTAGTCGACCGCGTCCGCATCGCCGAGGGCGGCGGCCGCGATCACGCGGCAGAAGTCGATGTCGAAGCCCTCGAAGCTGCCGTCCTCGGTGGTCACCCCGAAGCCCGGAACGGCGTCGTTGACCCCGCACACGACGCTGCCGCGGGCACGGACCTGCTCGAGCACCCCCTCGCCGGTGGCCTCGGGGGCTGCAGCGTCGTCATCGTCGGCCGCAGCCTCGCCGTCGTCGCCCGCGTCCTCGACGAGGTCAGCCGGGTCCTCGACCTCCTCGCCGTTGTCGCAGGCGGCGAGTACCACCACCAACGCGGCGGCGAGTGCCGCAGCACGTGGAATCCTGATCCTCATGGAGTTTCCTCTCGATCGCTCCCGACCCGACCCATGGCTGGACCGGGTCCCCGGGTCCGCCGTCGCTCCCGGCTCCCGGCACCCCCACCTACGGGTTGCCGGCGACGACGTCTCCTACCGGGGTAGGAGGGACCCTAACCCAACGACGTCCCTCCTGTCATCGGGTTGTTGTCAGCCCCGCCGCGTCGGCAACCGACGGTCGAGCACCGCGATCAGGTCGGCGACCAGCGCCGGCGCGTCGGGTGCGGGCAGCCCGGCGATGGTCACGCGCACCCCCGGGTCGGCCACGATGCGGAAGGGTTCGCCGGCCTGCACGGCCCAGCCGCAGGCGAGCAGACCCTGCACCACCGGCACCTCCTCGACAAGCGGGATCCACACGTTGAGTCCCGTGGATCCGGTGGCCTCGATGCCGGCCTGATCGAGCTCGGCGAGCAGTGCCGAACGCCGCACGGCGTAGGCCGCCGCCGCGGCCGCCAGCGCTCCGGTGTCCCGTGCCCGGTGCCAGGTGTCGGCGGCCAGAGCCTGCAGCAGGCGGCTGGCCCAGCCCGGGCCGAGCCGCTGGCGAGCCTCGAGCGCGGCGATGGTTCCGGGGTCCCCCGCCACGACCGCCAGGCGCAGGTCGGGGCCGATGGCCTTGGCCAGCGAGCGCACCGAGACCCACCGGGGGCGGCCGATCGTGAGGCTGGCCAGGGGGACCTCGGCCAGCGGCGCGAGGTGGTCGTCCTCGATCACGACCACCTCGGCGTGCTCGTCGAGCAGGGCTCGCAGCTCCACGGCGCGCTCGGGGGTGATCGCCGCCCCGGTGGGGTTCTGGGCGCGCGGCACGAGGATCGCGGCCTCGACCCCGGTGTCCAGCGCGGCGGCCAGCGACTCGGGCACGGGGCCGGCGTCGTCGAGGGCGACGGGCACCGGCTCCAGGCCCATCGTGCGCACCAGGTCCAGCGAGCCGACGTACCCCGGATCCTCGACCGCGACGCGGTCGCCGGGCCGGCAGTGCTCGAGCAGCACGCGCTCGATCCCGTCGAGTCCGCCGCCGGTGACGGCGAGGTGGCCCGGATCCAGGCCCTCCTCGGACAGCTGTGCGCGGGCGAGCTCGGTCAGGTGCTCGACCGTGGTCCGCCCGCCGTAGCCGACCGCCTCGGGTACCCGGTCCACCCGGGCAGAGCCGCGTGCAGGCAGCAGGTCGGGCAGCAGTTCGGGGTCGGGGTTGCCGCCGGCCAGGTCGCGGCAGCCCGGCGGCAGGCTCGGTTGCAGACGCGGGTCGGGGGAGCGGCGGTGGGCCACCACGGTGCGGGCGCGGTCGTGGCTGATCACCGCGCCGCGCTGGCGCAGGTCGCGGTAGGCGCTGGCCACGGTCCCGGGCGACAGCCCGAGCTCGGTGGCCAGTGCGCGCACGGAGGGCAGCCGGTCACCCGGCTCGAGCGCGCCCCAGGCGATCCCGCGCTCCACCGATCGGCGCACAGACGCCGCGTCGTGCCCCCGGATCTGGTAGGTTCGCATCTGTACCGGTTCAGTAGTCATAACTGTACCATAACAGATTTCAGGACGGTGCCGTGAGCTCGATCGCCCTGCCGCTGGTACGCGGCGTCTCCCGGGTGGTGGCACCCGCAATCGGATCGGTCCGGGCCGCGGAGCGCACCCGCGTGCTCACCGTCGCCGCGCTCGGCGTCGTCTACGTGGTGTGGGGCTCGTCGTACCTGGCGATCGAGGTCGCGCTGGGGGTGCTGCCCCCGTTCCTGCTGCTCGCCGCCCGTTTCGCGGTGGCCGGCACGGTGCTGCTGGCCTTCAGCCACCGTCGGGGACGTCCGGCGGGCGCGCCGCCGCTGACCTGGCGGTGTCTGGTGCGGGCCGCGGTCGACGGCGGGCTGCTGCTCGGGCTCGGGACGGGGCTGGTCGTGCTGGCCCAGACCCAGCTGTCCTCGGGGCTGACCGCGCTGCTGGCGGCCAGCGTGCCGCTGTGGCTGGCGCTGCTGGCCCGCGGCATGCTGGGCGAACGGCTGTCGGTGCGTGCCTGGCTCGGCGTGCTGGTCGGGCTGCTCGGGGTCGGCCTGCTGGTCGACCCGCGCGGGGGTGGCACGCTGACCGGGGTGCTGCTGGTGCTCGTCGCCGCGCTGGCCTGGGCCTACGGGTCGGTTCGGGGCCGGCAGACCCGGGTGCGCCAGCCCCCGCTGGTGGCCGCGAGCCTGGAGATGCTGGCCGCCGCGGCGCTGTTCCTCGGCGTCGGCCTGGCGGTGGGTGAGGGGTCGAGGCTGCAGCTCGCATCGGTCGACGCGGCCGGCTGGATCGCGCTGGCCTACCTCACCTTCGTCGGCTCGCTGGTCGGGTTCACCGCCTACCGGTGGCTGCTGCTGCACGCCCGCACGGCCCTGGTCGGGTCGTTCGCCTACGTCAGCCCCGTGATCGCCGTGAGCCTGGGCTGGCTGGTGCTCGGCGAGCGCTTCGGTCCCCGGGCGCTGCTGGCCGGGGCGCTCATCCTCGGGGCGGTCCTCCTGCTGATCACGGGGCGGCCGGGCGAGCCGATCCCGGCCCAGATCAGCTCGGGTGGGGACGTGTTCGTCGGCGCGCGGCGCTGGCAGGGGGTGCGTCGCCGGCTCGGGCGCCTGCCGGGTGTGGCGCGGCTCTACGTCGATCCGCACGCTCCGCAGTACCGTGACGTGGGCTACCCCCAGTCCGCCGAGGTGGTGCCGGCCGAGCGCTGATCGCACCGCCCGGCCCTCCGCCTGCCAGCAGGAGGCCCCGTGAGCGCCCGTGTCGTGGCCGTGTGCACCGGCCGTCCTCGACCCCTGGACCTCGATGGTCGTCAGCTGCGCACGGCGATCGACAAGCAGCCGCGATCGGGTCCGGTCCCGCTCGACCGCTACGGGCTCGATGGTGACGCGCAGGCCGACGAGGAGCACCACGGCGGACTCGACCAGGCGCTGTACGCCTACGGCCAGTCCGACGCCGATCACTGGGTCGCGGCGCTGCACCGTGAGCTGCCACCCGGCTGCTTCGGGGAGAACCTGCGCATCAGCGGGCTGGAGGCCTCCGCCGCGCGGGTGGGGGAGCGGTGGGTGATCGGGGATGCCGTGGAGGTGGCCGTGACCGCGCCGCGCATCCCCTGCCGGGTGTTTGCCGGCTTCTGGGACGTGCCCGATCTGGTGTCCCGGTTCCTGTCGGCCGGGCGTCCCGGCGCCTACCTGCGGGTGGTCACGCCCGGCGCGATCCAGGCCGGCATGCGCGTCAAGGTCGTGCACCGCCCCGACCACGACCTCACGGTCGCCGAGGTGCTGCGCATCCGGGTGGACGAGCCGGCGGCCTCGGCCCGGCTGCTGGCGGTCGACGGGCTGGCCGCACGGCTGCGGGACTGGGCCGAGCAGCGCGAGGCCGGCTGAGACGTCGTCAGCGGTGCCGCTGCGCCACCAGTGCGGTGAGCAGCCCCGAGGCCCCGAACCGGAAGCGGTCGGGGTGCAGCCAGTCCTCGCCACCGACCTCGGCCACCAGCGCGAGGTAGCCCAACGCCTGCTCGGGGTCGCGCACGCCTCCCGAGGCCTTCACCCCGGTGCGCCGGCCGGTGCGCTCCCCGACCTCGCGGGCCGCCTCGAGCAGCAGCAGCACCGCGGCCGGCGACGCCCCCGGACCGTCCTTGCCGGTCGAGGTCTTGACCACGTCGGCGCCGGCGAGCAGCGCCACCCAGGCCGCGCGCAGGATCGTGGCGGCGTCGGGCAGCGCCCCGGTCTCGAGGATCACCTTGACGTGCGCGCCCCCCGCGGCGGCGATCAGTGCCTCGAGCCCGGTCAGCGCCTCGTGCTCGCGGCCGTCGAGCAATGCCCCGCGGTCGAGGACGACGTCGATCTCGTCGGCGCCGGCGGCAACCGCCGCCTGCACCTCGGCGACCTTGACCGCCAGCGGCGAGCGGGCCGAGGGGAACGCGCCGGCCACGCTGGCCGCGCGTACCCCCGAGCCGGCGAGCTCACGGGCGGCGATGCCGACGAGGTCGGGGTAGACGCACACG
>SKJO01000395.1 GCA_007121975.1 Nitriliruptoraceae bacterium
CCGAGCAGCCCGGCGATCGCGAGCAGGGCGACGCCGATCGCCCGTGCCTGAACGATGGCGGTGATCTCGAGCTTGGCGAGCTCGATCTCTTTCTTGACCAGGGCCTGGGTGCTGGTGCTCAGCGACTGCAGCACCTCACCGGTGCTGCGGGGGTCACTGGCCGGGTCGGGTGCGGCCACGGCTGCCTCCTGCCGGTCGTGCGGACGTGGGCCTCGTCGCCCACCCTAGCGACCCCGGGCCGGCCCGGCCCGGCCCGGCCCGACGCCCTGGCAGACCCGGCTGGTGAGTGCCAGCCCGGTACGCTCGCGGCGGTCGTGCCACGAGCTCGAGAGGAGGTGGCCATGCCCGAACCAAGCGAGCCCGTGCGCCTCCGGGTCGAGCTGCCACCCCCGTCGGCCTCCGATGAGTCGTCCGGGGCCGGCCCGGGGGCCGCGCCCGAGCTCGACGAGCGCAAGGTTCGCATCCTGCGGGCGATCGTGACCGAGTACGTCGCCCGGGGCGAGCCGGTGGGCTCCAAGCGGGTGGTGGAGGTCAGCGAGCTGGGCGTGTCCGCCGCGACCGTGCGCAACGAGATGTCGGCGCTCGAGGAGCTCGGCTACATCACCCAGCCGCACACCTCCGCGGGCCGGATCCCGACCGATGCCGGCTACCGGCGGTTCGTCGACGACCTCGCCGACGATCCGGAACTCGATGGCCCGCGGCGCGAGCTCATCGCCGAGCTGCTCGGCTCCGCCAGCGACGTCGAGGATCTGCTGGCCCGGACCTCCTCGGTGCTCAGCCAGCTCACGCGCCTGGTGTCGTTGGTGATCGCCCCGGCCATCGCCGCCTCCCGGCTCCGGCTGGTGGAGCTGGTGTCGCTGGCCCCGGGGACCGGCCTGCTGCTGCTGGTCGCCGACACCGGGCGGGTCGACAAGCGGCTGGTGGAGCTGCCGGCCGGCACCAGTGAGGCCGACCTCGACCGGGTGCGCACCGTGCTCGGCGAGCACGTGCGGGGCCGCCGGGTGGACGCCGTCCCGGCCGTGCTGCGCACGCTGGTGGAGGAGGCACCCAGCGAGCTGCGTGAGGTGCTGGCGGCGGTGGCGAGCGCCGCCGGGCCGGCCCTTGCCGAGGACACCGTCCACCACGTGTTCGTGGGCGGTCAGGCCTCGCTCGCCGGCGACGAGGCCTTCGAGCGCCAGCACCTGTCGCGGTTGTTGCGGCTGCTCGAGGAGCGGGCCACCCTGGCGCGGGTGCTGGCGGACTCCACCGCCGCCGACGAGCCCACGGTGCGCATCGGCCACGAGAACGAGGTCGAGGACCTGCGCTCCGCGTCCCTGGTCGCGCAGCGCTACCGCCTGATCACCGATGGGTCGTTGGGCGTGCTCGGCCCCACCCGCATGGACTACGCCACCGTGCTGTCCACCGTGCGTGCGGTCGCCGAGCAGCTCGAGCACCACGTCACCGACCTGAGCCGCTGACCTGACGCCCCCCGACCGGAGCCCGATCCGCCGTGTCCGATCTGTATGAGCTGCTCGGCGTCGCCCGCGACGCCTCGGAGGACGACCTCAAGCGCGCCTACCGCCGGCAGGCCCGGGCCCACCATCCGGACGCCGGCGGTGACGAGGAGTCCTTCAAGGCGATCACCCACGCCTACCAGGTGCTGTCCGACCCGCAGCGCCGCGCCCGCTACGACCGGTTCGGGGACGACGGGACGCCGAGCAGCCGCGGGGCGGGCGACCCCTTCGGCTTCGGGGGTGCCGGCTTCGGGGGGATCGACGACGTCATCGACGCGTTCTTCGGCTCGGCCTTCGGTGGCCGGGCCGGCCCGAGCTCCCGGCCCCGCACCCGACCGGGACGTGATGTGCTCGTCGGGGTCGAGCTCACCCTCGAGGAGGTCGTCACCGGCGTGCACCGCGAGGTCGAGGTCGAGGTCGCGCTCGCCTGCGACACCTGCGGCGGGTCGGGTTCGGCCTCCGGCGCCGGTCCGGCCCGGTGCGCCACCTGCGCCGGGGCCGGTCAGGTCCAGCGGGTGGTGCGTACCGCCTTCGGGCAGATGGCCTCGGCCAGTGCCTGCCCGGACTGTGAGGGCACCGGCCGGCAGGTCGCCGACCCGTGCACGGGGTGCAGCGGCGAGGGACGGCGGGTGCGTCGGCGTCCGCTCGGAGTGGACATTCCGCCCGGCGTCGACCACGGCGACCGGCTGCGGGTCAACGGGGCGGGGGAGGCCGGACGTCAGGGCGCGCCTCCCGGCGACCTGTTCGTCGAGATCCGACTCACCCCCCACGCCGTGTTCGAGCGCGACGGCCGCGACCTGATCGCCGAGATCACCCTGCCGGTCACCCAGGCCGCGCTCGGCGGCACGCTGCACGTGCCGACCGTCGACGGCGAGGAGGTCGAGGTCGAGGTCCCGGCGGGCAGCCAGTCCGGCGACGTCATCCGGGTCCGGCGCCAGGGCATGCCGGCGCACGGTGGCGGACGCCGCGGTGACCTGCGCCTGGGCGTGCGGGTCGAGGTCCCCACCGACCTCGATGCGGAGCAGCGGGCGCTGATCGAGCAGCTCGCCGAGCTGCGTGGCGAGTCCTTGGCCACCACCGGCAGCAGCTTCTTCACCCGGCTGCGCGGCGCCTTCCAGCGCTGAGACGGAGGGGGCGGTGGCGCGGGTCAGCTGGCTGCACCTCGACATCGCGCTGTCGGGCGCCGAGGTCGGCGACGAGGTCGACCTCGACCGATCCGTTGCCCACCACCTCGGCACGGTGCTGCGCGCGGCGATCGGGACGGCCCTGGTCGTGGCCGACGGTCGCGGCGGCCATGCGCCGGCGGTGCTGGTCGCGCCCGACCGCGTCCGGTTGACCGCCGAGGTCTCCCACCAGCCGCGCGCCCGACCCCGGCTGCACCTGGTCCAGGCGCTGGCCAAAGGCCGCAAGCTCGACGAGGTCGTGCGCGTGGCCACCGAACTCGGGGTGGACGCCATCACGCCGATCGCGACGCAGCGGTCATCGGTCCGGCTCGAGGGCGAGCGCTCGGAGCGGGCACGCGATCGCTGGCGGGCCGTGGCACGCGCGGCCTGTGAGCAGGCCGGGCGCGCCTGGCACCCCGAGGTGGCGGCGGTCACCCGGCTGGGTCCCCAGCTCCCGGCGGTGCTGCAGTCGGCTGAGGAAGCGGGGCCGTCGCGGGTGGTGCTGGTCGCGGTGCCCGGCGCACCCGCCCTGACCGATCGTCTCCCACCGCTCGCCGATGCCGGGGAGGTCGTCATCGCCATCGGCCCCGAGGGCGGGTTCGCGCCCGACGAGCAGCGCCGCCTGGTGGCGACCGGTGCGCTGCCGGTGGGCCTGGGACCCATGGTGCTGCGCACCGAGCATGCGGGAGCGGCGGCACTCGCGGTCCTCGCCGCCGGACTCGGGCGCTGGTCGCACCCCGAGTCCCGCGGGGACGGGACCAGGGTCCCGGTATCTGACGCAGGGTAGTCGCACAGCTTCGAAGGGTCGCGCTACGTGGCGACGTGGCGTGGCCGTGTTACCGTTCTGAGTAAGGCGACGCCGGAACCGGGTGGTGGGCGATGGAGAGCTTTGATGGCGGGGCGCAGGAGGCTGAGCACCGCCATGCGGTGGCCCTCGGTGAGCGGCTGCGTCGGGTGCGCCAACAGCAGCGCCGCTCGCTGCACGAGGTCGAGGCGGCCAGCAGGGGCGAGCTCAAGGCCAGCGTCGTCGGCGCCTACGAGCGGGGTGAGCGCACGGTGTCGATCTCGCGGCTGCACCTGCTCGCCGACTTCTACCGGGTGCCGGTCTCCGAGCTGCTGCCCGATACCCCGAGTGGTGAGCCGGTCGCAGGCCCGGAGCGGTTCGTGATCGACCTCGTCGCGCTCGAGGGGTGCAAGGACGACGAACCCGTGCTCGCGCGTTACGTCGACTCGATCCGGGCTCGCCGCGGCGACTACAACGGGCGGGTGCTGACGATGCGTGCGGCCGACCTCGAGGCGCTCTCGGCGGTGCTCGGCGAGGAACCGCTGCGGCTGCACGAGCATCTGGCCACCTCCGGCCTGCTGCGCTGACCCGCTCCCGGTCCGCTCGGCACTAGACTGCAGAGGTCATCGGACTCAGGAGCGCGCGACCCCCGTGGCGAGCACCCCCCCACCCGCACCCACTTCGGTCAAGGTGCTCGTTCCCGGTGAGCACGCGATGGTGTCGTTGCTGGGGACCCGCGACGAGCTGCTGCGGTTGGTCGAGAAGGCCTTCCACACCCGCATCCACGTCCGGGGCAACGAGATCGCGGTCACCGGCGAGGACGCCGCAGAGGTCGACCGGGTCTCGACCCTGTTCGAGGAACTGGTGTTGCTGCTCGAGGGCGGCCAGACCCTCGACAAGTCCGTGGTTCGTCAGACCATCCGCATGGTGCGTGACGATGACGGCGATCAGCGGCCTTCCGAGGTGCTCTCCGAGGCCCTGATCACCCACCGCGGCCGCACCATCCGGCCCAAGACGCTGGGACAGAAGCGCTACCTCGACGCCATCAAGGCCAACACCGTCACCTTCGCCATCGGTCCGGCCGGGACCGGCAAGACCTACCTGGCGATGGGTGCGGCGATGCAGGCGCTGCGCTCCAAGCAGGTCAACCGCCTGATCCTCACCCGGCCTGCGGTCGAGGCCGGCGAGCGGCTCGGCTACCTGCCGGGCACGCTGCACGAGAAGATCGACCCGTACCTCAAGCCGCTGTGGGACGCCCTGCACGACATGATGGACGGCGAGGAGCTCATCGCCCACGTCGACCACGGCACCATCGAGGTCGCGCCGCTGGCGTTCATGCGTGGCCGCACGCTCAACGATGCCTTCATCGTCCTCGACGAGGCGCAGAACACCACCGCCGAGCAGATGAAGATGTTCCTGACCCGGATCGGCTTCAACTCGCGGGCGGTGGTCACCGGGGACGTCTCCCAGGTCGACCTGCCGAGCGGCAAGCGCTCGGGGCTGCGGGTCGTGGGTGACATCCTCACCGGGATCGACGGGGTGGCCTTCGCGCGCCTCGAGGCAGGCGACGTCGTGCGCCATCCCATCGTGCAGCGCATCGTGGAGGCCTACGCCGTCTGGGACGAAGCCGAGGCGCAGTCGGCCAGGGACCGGGAGGGGAACTGAGCCATGGCCGTGTTCCTGGCCGACGAGCAGGAGGGGGCGGTCGACGGTGACGAGCTGCTCGCGCTGGCCCGCCACGTGCTCGCCGAGCAGCGGGTGCCCGAGGACATGGAGCTGTCGCTGCTCCTCGTCGACGCCGACACCATCGCCGAGCTCAACGCCGAGCACCTCGGCAAGGTCGGTCCGACCGATGTGCTGGCCTTCCCCATCGACCACCCCGGGGAGGCGCTTCCCGACGTTCCGGCGGTGCTCGGCGACGTCGTGCTGTGTCCCGCCATCGCCGCGGCCCAGGCGTCGGGACTCGGTCGCAGCCCCGCTGCCGAGCTGCGCCTGCTGACCGTGCACGGCATCCTGCACCTGCTCGGCATGGACCATGCCGACCCCGCCGCTGAGCGCGAGATGTTCGCCCTCACCGACCGCCTGCTGGCGTCGTTCGCGGCGGTCGAGCGGTGAGCGGCACCGACTGGTGGTTGCTCGCCCTGAGCATCGTGCTGCTGCTGCACACCTCGATCGTCGCCCTGGTCGAGACGGTCGTGACCCGTGTCGACATGGTGCGCGCGCTGCGCCTGCTCGAGGAGGACGAGCGCCGCGGTGCGGAGGCGCTGCTGTGGCTGGTGGAGCGCCGATCCAGTGCGCTCAACGTGCTGATGGTCATGACGGTGTCGGCCCGGGTGGTACTCGCGGCCCTGGCCACCGTGCTCGGACTGCGTCTGGTGGGCGGTGCCGGGGGTGTGGCGCTGGCTGTGCTCGTGGTCATCCTGGCCAGCCTGGTGATCGGCGAGGCCGTACCCCGCACGATCGCGCTGCGGCACCTCGAACCCGTGGGTCTCGCTGTGGCGCCGCAGGCCCGGATCCTGGTGCGGGCGCTGGATCCCCTGGCGGGCCTGGTGGTCGCGATGGGCCGGGCGTTGGTGCCCCGCCGCCACGAGGTCTCGGGTCCGTATGCCTCCGACGACGAGCTGCGCGAGCTCGAGTCCGACGACGAGGAGGTCGACGAGGAGCTCGAACCCGAGGAGCGGGCGATGATCCGCTCGATCTTCGAGCTCGGTGACACCATCGCACGGGAGGTGATGGTTCCTCGACCCGACATGATCACCGTGCCGCGTGACGCCTCCCTCGACGAGGTCGTGGGCATCGCCATCGAGCACGGCACGTCGCGGATCCCGGTGCACGATCCCGCGGAGCACGGCAGCATCACCGGCACGATCTACGCCAAGGATCTGCTGCGCCGGATCGCCACCGACCCCGAGGAGTCCTGGAGCGATCTGATCCGACCGCCGACGTTCGTCCCCGAGACGCAGCGGTGTGACGACCTGCTGCGTGACCTGCAGGCGGCCGCCGTGCATCTCGCGATCGTGGTCGACGAGTACGGCGAGGTGGTCGGGCTGGTCACCATCGAGGACATCCTCGAGGAGATCGTCGGCGAGATCGTCGACGAGCACGACCAGGAGGATCCGCTGGTCGAGGTCCTCGACGACGGCTGGCGGGTCGATGCCCGGCTCGGGGTCGACGACCTCAACGAGCTGCTGGGCATGCAGCTGCCGGAGGAGGGCTGGGACACCGTCGGCGGGCTGGTGTTCGGCACGCTCGGCCGGGTGCCCGGTGAGCAGGAGGTCATCGACCTCGAGGGCATCCGCATCACCGTCGAGCGCGTCCAGGGCCGGAGGGTGGCCTCGGTCACGGTCGCGCGACGCGACCCGTCCGATCAGGCGACATGAACGTTTGCATCCGAACGAGCCTCCGGGGTGCCCTTTCGTTCCGGGCCCATCGGCCCGTGCTCCGGTGACCGAGGTCCGGTCCGTTGGGCGGCTGCTGGTCGTAGGGTCACCCCATTGGGGCTGCATCCTGCCTGCAGCCATGGAGCCAGCTCAACGGAAGGTCCAAAGGGATGTCGAGCATCTGCATCGACGGCAATGAGGCGACCGCGCGGGTCGCCTACGCGCTGTCGGAGTCCGTCGCCATCTATCCCATCACCCCGGCCTCCCCGATGGGGGAGCTGGCGGACGACTGGGCTGCCCGAGGCAAGCCCAACCTTTGGGGCGCGGTGCCGGCCGTGGTCGAGCTGCAGTCCGAGGCCGGAGCGGCGGCCACGCTGCACGGTGCGGTGCAGTCCGGATCGCTGGGAACCACCTTCACGGCCTCCCAGGGCCTGCTGCTGATGGTGCCCAACATGTTCAAGATCGCCGGCGAGCTCACCCCGACGGTGATCCACGTGGCCGCTCGCACGGTTGCCACCCACGCCCTGTCGATCTTCGGGGACCACTCGGATGTCATGGCCTGCCGCAGCACCGGCTGGACCATGCTGGCCTCCAACACGCCCCAGGAGGCCCAGGACCTCGCCGCGGTCGCCC
>SKJO01000328.1 GCA_007121975.1 Nitriliruptoraceae bacterium
CCGGCTGGTCAGACTCCGCCGCCCGGCCAGGGAGCTCCGCCGTCGTCGGGTGCCGGCAAGCGACTGTGGGTCCCCGGCCGCTGAGCGACGGTGCGGCGGCCAGGCCAGGCGGTGCGTGCAGGTGGCGCCCGGCCGCGCGGCCGGCGTGCTAGCCTTTGCGGGTCCCCACGTGTCGGGGATGGTCCGGCTGCATCCTGGTCGTGACCCAGACAACTGAACCCAAGCGGTCGCCCCGGGCCCCCGGGTGCGTACCCACCCGGCAGGTCCGCCTCCCCGGGTCGCTGCAGGCGCCGGGTCACCGGCGCGGCTGCTGCGTCTCCGACGGCGACCTCGACCAGGTCGCCGTTTCGTCGTGCCGCCGCCTCGTGCGTCGCTGCCCGATCGGGATGGTCCCCTGCCGACTGGCCGCCGAGGCGGCGTGACGATCGATCAGGAGGCAGGAGCATCAACCAGGACCAGCCCCGCTTGAACGCGGACATCAAGCTGCCCCGAGTTCGGCTCGTGGACCATGACGGTGAGCAGGTCGGCATCGTGCCGCTCGCGCAGGCGCTGCGTCGTGCGCGCGAGCTCGACCTCGACCTCGTCGAGGTGGCGCCACAGGCCGACCCGCCGGTGTGCCGGATCATGGATTACGGCAAGCACCGCTACGAGCAGGGACAGAAGGAGAAGGAGGCGCGCCGGCGGCAGAGCCAGATCACCGTCAAGGAGATCAAGATGCGCCCCAAGATCTCCGACAACGACTACGGCACCAAGGCCGGGCACGTGCGACGGTTCCTGAACGACGGCGCGAAGGTCCGCGCCTCGATCATGTTCCGCGGTCGCGAGATGACCCACACCGAGCTCGGCCTCAAGCTGCTGGACCGGCTCGCGGAGGACATGGCGGAGCTGGCCACCATCGAGGCCTCCCCGAAGGTCGACGGCCGCAATATGGTCATGGTGCTCGCCCCGCTCAAGGGCAAGGACGGGTCCAAGCAGGGCGGCAAGGGCGGCGGCAAGGGTGGCGGACGCAACCGTCCCACACCCGCCGACAGCCCGGCAGCTAGCGACGCGCCCGACGCCGACCCACCTGATGCCGACCCACCTGACGCCGACCCACCTGGCGAGGGGTCCGCGCCCTCCTGACCCACCCCGCCAAAGCTCCGGTGCGCGCACCGGAGACCCCGCCTGCCCGACGAGGCCTGACGAGGCCTGACGAGGAACGACGATGCCCAAGCAGAAGAGCCACAGCGGCACCAAGAAGCGCTTCCGGGTGACCCGCAACGGCAAGGTGATGATGCACCAGAAGAACCGCGCCCACCTGCTCGAGAAGAAGGCCGGCAGTCGCAAGCGCCGCCTGGCCGGCGAGAAGCAGCTGACCGGACAGCCCGCCAAGAACATCAAGCGGCTGCTCCCCGGCTGACGCGCCACCCCCACCACCCCACGTTCCCGAGGAGGATGCCCGATGGCACGCGTCAAGCGCAGCGTCCACGCCAAGAAGAGCCACAGGGCGGTCATGGACCGCGCCAAGGGGTTCCGCGGTGCGCGTAGCCGCCGCTTCAAGGTCGCCAAGGAAGCCGTCTACCACGCCGAGCGGTACGCCTACCGCGACCGCCGTGCCCGCAAGGGCGACATGCGGCGGCTGTGGATCGCACGGATCAACGCCGCAGCCCGGCAGGAGGGGTTGTCCTACAGCCGCCTGATGCACGGGCTCAAGCTCGCCGAGGTCGAGGTCGACCGCAAGAACCTCGCGGACCTCGCGGTCCACGACGAGCAGGCGTTCGCCGCGCTGGTCGACACCGCCAAGGGCGCACTCGAGGCCGAGGCCGCCTGAACCGACCTGCGCCACCCACGAGCGCCGACCGGGCAACGGTCGGCGCTCGTCACCGTCCCGGCGGTCGATGATGATCACCTCCACCCGCAATGACCGGATCCGCGCCGCCGCGGCACTGCACCGCGCCCGCGAGCGACGGCTGGCCGGCCGCCACCTCGTCGAGGGACCACGTGCGCTGGACGCGGCGCTGGCCGCCGGCGCGGTCGAGCAGATCTTCGCCACGCCCGCGGCGGCCGAGGGGCTCACCGTGTCACCGGGGGTCGACCTCGTGCTGGTCGCCGATCACGTGCTCGACCACCTCGCTGACGCCCGCACCCCCCAGGGGATCGTGGGCGTGGCGCGCACCCCGCTCACCGCCCCGGACGCCCTGCCCGAGGTGCTGGCCGGTCAACGACTGGTGGTGGTGCTCGAGGCCGTGGCCGATCCGGGCAACGCCGGCACGATCATCCGCACGGCGGATGCGGCCGGTGCGGCCGCGGTCGTGCTCACCACCGGCAGCGTGGATGCCTACGCCCCCAAGGTCGTGCGTGCGTCGGCCGGGTCGGTGCACCATCTGCCGGTGCTCACCGGCCTGCCCCTGCGCGATGTGCTGGCCGCCTGTCGTCTCACCCCGACCTGGCCGACGCCTTCGAGCCGGCTCCCGGTGCAGGTAGTGGGACTGGACGGCGCGGCCGAGCAGACGGTGTTCGACCTGCCCAGCGACGGTGCCGGCATGGTGCTGGTGCTCGGCAACGAGGCCCACGGACTGTCCTCGGAGGCCCGCGGGTTGGTCGACCGGCTCGCCCGGGTCCCGATTCGCGGCCGGGCCGAGTCGCTCAACGTCGCTGCGGCTGCTGCGGTGGCGACCTACGCGGTCGCCGGACCCTGGGACTGAGGCTGCCGCCTCGGGTGGCGACCTCAGTGCTGCGCTGCGCGTAGCTGCGAGATCTGCCGGCGTATCGCGGCCAGCCGCTGCTGGCTTCTGAGGAGCAACTCGAGGGTGTCCTCGACGTCCCAGCCGCTGTCCGGCGCGAGCGCGGCCGCAGCCGTCACGCGGATGCTCTCGACCTGCTGTCCGAGCGCGTGGTCGGATGCCAGCAGCGGCCCTTCGGTGTCCTGGAGATCCTTGACGGCCTCGCGCAGGTAGGTGCCATGCTGGGTGGCGAGCACCTTGAGTCCCTTGGCGACCATCACGTCGGTGATCTGCTTCATCTGGGCGTTGTAGTCACGCAGCGCAGCGGTGACCTGCTGGGGGGACTCGTCACGGTCGTCCTCGCGGTCGGAGGAGTCCGAGGTGTCCATGGCTTCCGAGAGGCTCGAGGAATCGGACGCGGTGGCCGCGGCGACCTGCGCCTGCACGGAGGCGACGACGTCGGCCAGGGCGTCGAGCTCGCGCACCCCGGTGTTGAAGCCGCTGCCCGAGTGCGGGTGGGGGGTCGCCGCCGAGTCGCCGATCACCAGGGCCGCCAGCTTCTCGTTGACGAAGGAGGTGGCCTGCTGGATCTCGATCGGAAACACCGCGATGTTGGGGGTGGGCTGGCCGTGCTTGTTGTGCGACTTGGCCAGCGCCGGCTGATCGCCCATGCGGAAGTGGTTCGTGGCGCGATCCAGGAGGAACGTCTCGAGCTTCTTCTGGCCGCCCGGGCCGCTGAACTCGCTCATCAGCTCCGGGGGGATCTGGCGCAGCAGGTAGGTGACCTTGGGCGTGTTGAACCGGTAGGCCCACCGCCCCTGGTCCTGGGCCTTGAGGTCGCCTTGCGTGGTCGGTTCGAACAGTCCGACCGCGGCGTAGTCCTTGGCCTCCTGCACCGTGTAGGAGATCCCGAGTTCGTCGGCGATGCAGGCCCCGGTGTACTTGTTGGCGCGGGCGACGCCCGGCCCGGCCGCCACCACCAGCAGGTCGAGGGCTTCGGCCCGCTGCTTGGCCTTGTCGCCCCGGCCGATCTGGAAGCTGGCGGTGGTCTGCGACTCGCCGTCGTCGCGGCTGGCGCCGACGAGCGACCAGCCGCTGCGCAGCTCGATCCCGAGCTCCAGCGCCCGGGTGCGCAGCGCCTTCTCGATGTACTTGACCGCCACGAGGTTGTGCTCACCGGTGGTGCCGGACTGCAGCAGGTCGTAGGCCACGCCGTAGCGCGCGAGCCGCTGACGGGTCGACTCATCGAGCGCCAGGACCTGGCGTCGGGAGTACTCGTCGGACCGGGCCTCGAACAGCACCACCTCGGCGCCCTGCCGGCGGGCTTCGAGCGCGGCGAGCAGCCCCACCGGCCCGCCACCGACCACACCGACCCGGGCCCGGGCCGGCGCTTCGTCGAGCATCCCGGAGGTGGCGGGGAGCGACAGCGGGCTCGAGGTCGCTCCGAGGTCGGCCGCGGCGACCACGCGCACCTTGTCCATGACCTCCGCGAGCGTGTGGTCCACCGTCACGGTGTGCTTGCGGCGCAGGCGGTCGCGGGTGGTCTCCCGGTGGGTCAGCGAGGCGTCCAACGACCCGTCCCCGGAGGTGTCGTAGCTCCTGGCCTCGCCCACGAGGTCGTCGGTGGACCGGCCCGCCCCCGTCCGTTCGGCGGCCTGGCCGCGGAAGTAGTCGCCCACCAGGTCCCGGCACTGGTCGATGAGCAGCGTCACCTGGCCCGAGGAGCGCATCTCGCCCTTGAGCAGGGTGGAGCGCAGCGTCGCCAGGTGCTTGGGCTTGGCGGCGGCCGCGTCCACCAGCCGCGTGAGGCGCGCGACCGGCAGGGCGGAGAACATCACCAGCTGCTTGAGCTGAAGGCGCGCGCTTTCGGGCTCGCTGCCGGCCACGGTGTTGAGCCGGCGGACCAGCCCGACCTTGGCATGCAGTTCGGTCAGCAGGTCGTAGTCCAGCCGGGCGGCGCGCTCGTTGAGGTCGGCCTGGACCTCGGCCGGATCAGGTCGTGCCGGCGCCTGAGCAACACGCAGTGAGGGCGAAGCCGACGAGCGGTCGGACGAGCGGTCAGACGAGCGGTCGGACGAGCGGTCGGACGAGCGGTCAGTCGGTGCGGAGCGCAGCTCGAGAATCCCGGAGGGTCCCTCGGACGACTCGGACATCAGGTCGCTGATCAGCGCGTTGCCGCCGCTCGCCGGAAGTCCGATGACCGGTGCGCCCTGTGATGAGCTCGGGCTGCGGTCTGCGCGCTGCTTGCCTTTGTCGCGCTGTTTGCCCGTGTCACGCTGCTTGCCCGTGTCGCGCTGCTTGCCCGTGTCGCGCTGCTTGCCCGTGTCGCGCTGCTTGCCCTTGTCCTGGCTCGTGTGCTTCCCGCCTTGGGGCATGGGGCCGCTCCGTCGTGGATGCCCCGGCGCTGCGACGGTGCTTGCGTTCCGCTGCGGCGTCGGGGGCGGCAAGCATAGGTCCGAGCCGTCCGTCGCGGGCGTCTACCCTGCCGGGGCCGGTCCTCGGCCCGCAAGGGCACGTCTCGAGGTGCGCCCGGGGTCTGCTCAGCGACGCGGCCCCGGCCCGGTCGGGTCCCCACCCTGCGCCGCTGCCCGTTGCCCGTTCCCACCCTGCCCGGAGCCCCGCGTGAGCGAGATCGATGTGAGCGAGATCGACGCCCTGCAGACCGAGGCGCTGGCCGCCGTGGCCGCCGCCGACGACCTCGACGACCTCGAGCAGGTCCGGGTGCGCTTCGCCGGCAAGCGCTCGCAGCTCAACACGCTGCAGAAGGGGTTGCGCGACCTCGACCCCGACGAGCGCCGCACCCGGGGTCAGCAGCTCAACGCGCTGCGCCAGGCCCTGGAGGCGGCGCTCGGCGATCGTCGGGCGCAGTTGGCCGAGGTCGCGCTCGCGACTCGCCTGGAGGCGGAGCGCCTCGACCTGACCCTGCCACCTCGACGTCTGCGTCCCGGACGCCCGCACCTGCTGACCCAGGTCGAGCAGGAGATCATCGACGTCTTCGTCGGCATGGGCTACCGCGTCGCCGAGGGGCCCGAGGCCGAGGCCGGTGCGTTCAACTTCGACCTGCTCAACATCGAGGCCGACCACCCCGCCCGCCAGGAGATGGACACCATCTACGTCGAGGGCTTCGACGACGTCGTGCTGCGTACCCACACCTCGCCGGTGCAGGCGCGGGTGATGACCACCACCCCGCCGCCGATCGCGGTGATCTGCCCCGGACGCACCTACCGTGCCGATGCGGTCGACGCCACCCACTCGCCGGTGTTCAGCCAGGTCGAGGGCCTGGTGGTCGCCGAGGGCATCACCATGGGGGACCTGCGCGGCACGCTGCTGGCCTTCAGCCGCCGGCTGTTCGGCCACGAGCGCGAGATCCGGCTGCGGCCCTCGTTCTTCCCGTTCACCGAGCCCTCGGCCGAGGTCGACGTGTCGTTCGAGGGGGCGGGCGGCAACCACGGCTGGCTCGAGATCCTCGGCGCGGGCATGGTCGACCCCAACGTGCTCACCGCATGCGGCATCGACGCTGAGCGCTACACCGGCTTCGCGTTCGGCATCGGGATCGAGCGGGTCGCGATGCTGCGCCACGGTGTGGCCGACATCCGTGACCTGTTCGAGGCCGATGCACGGTTCCTGCGCCGCTTCTGACCCCGCCCCCTGCCGAGCACGCGACAAGGATCCCCACGTGAAGCTGCCGCTGTCCTGGCTGACCTCGATGGTCGACATCGACCTGCCGGTCGAGGACCTCGTCGAGATCATGAGCACCCACGGCCTCGAGGTCGAGGCGGTCACCCGCCCCGGCGCCGGCGCCGCCGGGATCCGCACCGCCCGGGTGCTGCACTGGGCACCGCACCCGGCCGCCGACAAACTGCGGGTGGTGCGGGTCACCGCCGACGGCGGTGAGGGCGAGATCGAGCTGGTCTGCGGAGCCCACAACTTCGAGGTCGGCGACATCGTCGCCCATGCGCTGCCCGGCGGTCACGTGCCCGGTGTCACCGGCCCGGACGGCAGCAGGGGTCTGGACCTGACCGCCCGTGCCATCCGCGGGGTGACCTCGCACGGGATGCTGGCCTCGGCCCGCGAGCTCGAGCTCGGCGACGACCATGCCGGCATCCTCGTGCTCCCCGGCGACACCCCGCTGGGTGCCGACTTCACCGAGCTGGTGCCGCTGGGCGAGCCGGTCATCGAGATCGCGGTGCAGGCCGACCGCGGCGACCACCTCAGCGTGCTCGGCGTCGCCCGTGACCTGGCCGCCATCCTCGACACGAGCTGGCACGCCCCGCCGGTGCCCGAGCCGGTGGCGGGGCCCACACTGCCGGTCACCCTCGACACCGACGGCTGCGAGCGGTTCGTGACCTGGGCGTTGGAGGACGTCACCGTGCAGCCCTCGCCGCCGTGGCTCGCCCAGCGGCTGGCCCAGTGCGGCATGCGCTCCATCGACGTGGTCGTGGACGTCACCAACTACGTCATGCTCGAGCTCGGCCAGCCCCTTCACGCCTTCGACCTCGACCGCCTGCGCGGCCCGTCGCTCACGGTGCGGACCTCCCCGGGCGGCGAGACGCTGACCACGCTGGACGATCAGGTGCGCGGGCTGCAGGCCGGCGACCTCGTCATCGACGACGCCGAGCGGGCCGTCAGCCTCGCCGGGGTGATGGGCGGACTCGACACCGAGGTGTCGGC
>SKJO01000099.1 GCA_007121975.1 Nitriliruptoraceae bacterium
CCGGGCTCGGCGTCGGTGGCGTGCACCATGCCGCTGAGCCGGGCGGGTTCGAGTTCGAGGTGTGCCCGGCCGCCGGGATGGTCGTGGACGACGCTGGCGGTGAGCAGTCCCTCCCGCGTGGCGGTCAGCCGGTAGCTGCCCGGCGGGAGCTGCGCGACCGTGAAGCGGCCGTCGGCGACGGTGACCGCGCGGCCCACGACCTGCGCCGCGGTGTCCTCCACGACGACGCTGGCGCCCTCGACCGGGGTGTCGGTTCCGGCCCGCACGACCACGCCGCGCAGCGGCTCTGGTCCTCCCGGCCCCTCGTCGGGCAGCACCCGGGTGGAGTCCATCGCCACCGTCGGGTCGGTCTCGCCCACGTCGGCCGAGGGCCGGGGCGGCAACGGCGGGGGCACCGGACCGAGATCGGCGGTGGGATCGGCGCCGGCGGGCTGCGACCGGGGACCGGTCGGTGGCGGGGGCTTGGGCGGATCGGGCACGTTCGCCATCGTCGGAGGTCTCCTCGCAGCACGACACGGAATGGCCAAGGATAGAAGGTAGGGTTGCCAGCGGGCGGCATCCTCACCCGGGGTAGGTGATCACCGGTGTCCCGCCCGAGGAGCTGCGGCGAGCATGACCTACTCGATCATCGCCCGCGACCCGGTCGAGGGACACCTCGGGGTGGCCACCCAGTCGCAGGCGTTCGCGGTCGGCAGCAGCGTTTCCTGGGCGCTGCCCGGGGTGGGCGCGATCGCGACCCAGTCGATGGGCGAACCGATGTACGGCGAGCTGGGGCTGCACGGGCTGTCCGCGGGCCTGACCGCCCACGAGGCGCTGGCGGCGCTGCGCACCGTGGATCCCCACCCCGAGCGGCGCCAGGTGGCGATGGTCGACGCCGCGGGGCGGGTCGCGGCCTACACCGGATCCGCCTGCGTCGAGGCGGCGGGACACGTGCTGGGTGAGGAATGCGCGGCGCTGGGCAACCTGGTGCACTCCCCCGCGGTCTGGGAGACGATGCTCACCACCTACCAGTCGGCCAGCGGCTGGCTTCCGGGTCGGCTGATCGATGCGCTCGAAGCTGCGGAGGATGCCGGCGGTGACCTACGCGGACGCCGGTCGGCGGCCGTGCTTGTCGTGCGCGCGCAGCGTTCGGGTCGTCCCTGGCACGATCAGGTCATCGACCTGCGGGTCGACGACCATCCCGAGCCGGTGGTCGAGCTGCGCCGCCTGGTGGTCCACACCTGGCGCTACCAGCGCACCGTCGAGGCGTTCGAGCTCGCCCTGGACGGGGCCGGGGAGCGCGCCGTGCAGGCGTTGCCCGACCACGATCCGGATCCGGGCCGGGACCCGGACCTGGCGCTGTGGCGGGCGGTGGTCCTGGCGGCCGCCGGCCATGACGCCGAGGCAGCGGAGCTTGGTCGGGGCCTCGAGCGGCAGGCTCCGGCGTTCGTCGAGGCGGCCCGGCGCTTCGTCCCCGCCGGGCTGATCGACGCCTCGCTGATGCGCCGGGTGCTGCCGGGCGGCTGACCGGCGGTGGCGCGGCGGCGGGGCGTCAGTCCGACGGACCCGGTGGGGTCGTTCCCGTCCGGGTCCCAGCGGCCCGCGTGCCCTCCTGAAGCGCCTGCTCGGCGGACTCCAGCAGCCAACGCTCGAAGGCGGGGTTGCACAGCACCGCCGGAGAACGTTGCTGACGCAGCAGGTCGATGGCGGCCGCAGGCAGCATGCCGTCGAGGATCAGCGCAAGGGCCGCCACCAGGCCCGAGCGGTTCAGTCCGGCCTGGCAGTGCACCAGGGTGGGGCCCTGGCGGGCATGGGTCAGCACATGCTCGGCCAGTGGTACGAGCAGTCCCGCCGGGGGCACCACCTCGCTGTCGGCCACGGAAACCTCGACCCGGGTGGTGGCCGGTCCGAGGTGGTAGCGGCCCTGCGGCCACAGCGACACGACCCGGGCGAACCCGTCGGGCAGCCGCACCCCGTCGCGGCAGCCGCCCATCCACAGGTTGCCATCGATCCGGCTGACCAGCGGCACGCGGAACCACGCGTAGCCCTGAAGCGCCAGCCCCTCGATGTGGTGGGTGGCGAGGTCGGCGGCCAGGTGGTCGAGTTCCATGGTCGCCTCCTGACCCGGTCGTCGGGGCACGTGCGCGTCACGCAGCCTACGCACCGGTACGTGCTCCGTCATCGCAGCGCCGAGCTCGGCACCAGGGGCCTTCGGGCTCTACGTTCGTCACCCGGTGCCGGCCTAAGGTGCGGTACCGGGAGGCGAGCAGGGAGCCCGATCGATGGCACGCAACCGGATGTCCAACGCCGACGCCGCCTGGCTGCACATGGATCGTGCGTCGAACCTGATGATCATCAACGCGGTGATGTGGTTCGACGAGCCGGTCGACTGGTTGCGGCTGCGCGAGCTGCTGACCGAGCGGCTGATCGACCCCTACCCCCGCTTCCGTCAGCGGCCCGACGATCGACGCACGCCGGTCGGCGCGTTGTACTGGCAGGACGTCCCCGACTTCGACCTCGAGGAGCACCTGGTCCACGTCCGGCTGCCGGCACCCGGTGACCAGGCTGCGCTGCACCGCTACATCAGCGACCAGCTCTCCCACCCGCTTGACCACGACCGACCGTTGTGGCAGGCACACTTCATCGACGGCTACGAGGGCGGGGCCGCGGTCTACACCCGCATCCACCATGCCGTGGCCGACGGGGTGTCCCTGGTCCGGCTGCTGCTCTCGCTCACCGACGATGAGCCCGAGACCCCGCTCTTCGATGCTCTGGAGCTCAGCGAACCGGCGGGTCTGGTCCGTCGGGCGAAGCAGGTGGTCGCCGAGGCGGCGCAGACCACCGGGCACCTCGTGCACGAGGGCTTCGAGGTACTCACCCACCCCTCGAGGGTCATCGACCTCGTCCAGTTCGCCTTCCGCGGCACCCGTGCCGTGGGCAAGACCCTGCTGACGCCGCCGGACTACCGCACGGTACTCAAGGGGCGGATGGGACCCGCCAAGCAGGCGCTGTGGTCCACGCCGGTCCCCCTCGCGGACGTCAAGGCGATCGGCCGGCAGGCGGGAGCGACCGTCAACGATGTGCTGTGCGCGGCGGTGACCGGGGCGCTGCACCGCTACCTCGACGACCACGACGACCTCGTGCCCGACCTGCGGGCGTTCGTCCCGTTCAACCTGCGCCCGCTCGACGAGCCGATCCCCCGCGAGCTCGGCAACCGCTTCGGCATCGTGTTCCTGTCGCTGCCGGTCGGCGAGCGCGACCGGGCGGCCCGGCTCGCCGAGGTCAAGCGGCGTATGGACGCCATCAAGGCCAGTCCCGAGGGCGTGGTCGGCTACGGCGTGCTGACCGTGACCGGGATGACCCCGGTGCAGATCGAGCGGGTGATCGTCGACGTGTTCGGCGCCAAGGGCAGCCTGGTGCTGACCAACGTGGCCGGCCCCAAGCAGGACGTGTTCCTCGCCGGAACGCGGCTGGCGGGCTTCATGGGGTGGGTGCCGGCCACCGGAGGCATCGCACTCGGGATCAGCATCTTCAGCTACTGCGGTCAGGTCACGGTCGGCATCTACGCCGATGCCACGCTCGTTCCCGACCCTGAGGCGTTGGTCGCCGCGTTCGACGACGAGATCGCGGCGATGCTGGCCACCGACCTGTCGGGGGTCGTCGAGCCGGTGTGAGCTGGTTCGGGACACCGGCTTGCCGCCCGAGCCTCGCGCTAGGCTCCGGCACCCAAGGCGCCCGCCACGAGCCGCCGGTCGACCTGGGGTGCCGCCCCACCGGGACCAGAGATGCGCACCCTTCCACGTCGGCAGGTCACCGATGGCCGCCGCACACCTCAGGCCGATCCGAGCCTGCGATGGCGGACCGAGGCATCGATCCAGCGGGGCCGCATCGCCGCACTCGCGATGGCGACGGCGGTCACCCTGTCGCTACGGGGGCTGAGCGCCGACCCTCGCTGGGCGATCGTGGCCGTCCTGCTCATCACGGTGGTCAGCGTCCAGGTGGCGCTTGCCGGCGCCCGTCACGACCGGCTGCTTCCGGTGGTCGGGTGGGGCTCGTTCGCGGGCGACGGGCTCGCGATCGCGATCGCGCTGGCGGTGGTGAGCACGAACCCGGCTGACCCGATCTGGGCGATCTCCGCCCTGCTCGCCATCGAGGCGGCGGTGCGCTGGCGCACCCGTGGTGCGGTGGCCGGAGGACTGCTCGCCGCGGTCCTCGCCGGCGGCTGGGCCGTGGCCGCCTACGGATACGAGGGCCGTGCGCTGTCGATCGAGTCGCTGCTGTTCCGGGGCACCGTCATCGTGGTGCTCGCGCTGCCCGTCGGGCTGCTCATCGACCAGTTGCGCCGCGAGCAGGAGCGCTCCCGACAGCTCGAGGAGCTGTCGACCGAGCTGATCCTGCTCGTCGACCCCGACGGGACGATCATGGACGCCAACCCGGCGGCGGTCCGCCTGCTCGGTGTGGCCCGCGAAGAGCTGTGCGGTCGGCCCGTCTCGCAGGTGCTGCCCGGCAGCCCACCGCTGGACGAGCTGCTGGCCGCGTCCGGAGCCGGTGACCACCTGCTCTACGAGCTCCCCCGGCAGGGGGACGGGGGGACATCCTTGGAGCTGAGCGCGGATCACCCCGGGGAGCAGGACCTGCTGCACGTCATCGGGCGCGACGTCACGGCACGTATCCGCGCCGAGCAGCAACTGCGTGCCTCCGAGCAGCGCTTCCGGGCCCTGTTCGAGCGCCACGTCGACGCCGTGCTGGGCCTCGACGCCGACGGCAGCCTGCTGCACGCGAACCCGGCCGCCGCCCGGCTGCTCGGGGCACCGGCGTCCCGGCTGATCGGGCGTCCGCTGCTCGACGTGGTCCCCTCCTCCCACCACGACGAGCTGCGTGCGGCGCTTCGCTCCGCGCTGGACGGCCGGCCGCGCGAGGACGCCATGGTGCTACGGCTCGGCCACGATCCACCCCGGGACGTGAGCCTGGTGCTGCTGCCAGCCGTCGTCGACGGCGAGGTCACCGGGGTCTTCGTCCTGGCCCGGGACGTCACCGAGGAACGCGTGCGCGAGGAGGAGCTGCGTTTCCAGGCCGAGCACGATGCGCTCACCGGTCTGCCCAACCGGGTTGCGCTGCGCGAGCGGATGAACGCGGCGCTGGACGCCGGCCGGCCCTTCGGGGTGCTGTTCGCCGACCTCGACGGGCTCAAGCACCTCAACGACACGCACGGCCACGCCGCCGGTGACGCCGCCCTCGTCGCCGTCGCCGAACGCCTGCGCCGCGCGGTGCGCGAGTCCGACGCTGCCTTCCGGCTGGCCGGCGACGAGTTCTGCGTGCTGGTGGATCCCGTGGACGAGGTCGCGCTGGGTGCTCTGCGCGACCGGGTGTCGAGCGTGATCGGCCAGCCGCTGGCGATCGGCGAGCACCTGATCCCGATGAGCGCATCGGTGGGCCTGGCCCTCTCCCGTCCCGAGGACGACGCGGACGCGCTGCTCGCCCGCGCCGACGAGGCGATGTACGCGATCAAGCTGACCCGGCCGGGCCGCCGTCGGCCGGCGAGCGAGGGTCGGGTGCGGGGGTAGTCGCTGGTGGCTGCGGTGGCGTCGCGCGGTCGTCGGCGTCGGCGGCCAGCGCGACCAGTTGCTGCACGGTGGCCTGCAGCTCACGCCGGGCCCGGGCCGGCAGCGCCGGGCTGGCGACGAGGATGCCGGCCAGGCTCCGGTAGTACCAGGCGACCCCGGCGGCGTCGGCGCTGAACCGGTCCCACACGGTCGCACCGGGGCCCTTGGGGTCCGACGCGTCGGCCACGATCGCGCGTGCGTTGTGCAGTTTGTCGCACAGGGCGACGAGCACGGCCGGATGCCCCTGCCGGGCGAGCTGGCCCAGGTGCTCCAGGTAGTCCTCCTTGCGCCGTCGCCAGGGCGCCTTGGCCGACGGGTCCTCGCTGATCGAGTCCGACAACGCCTCGACGAGCTCGGCGACCCGGGGGCCGAACCGCTCGCGGACCTCGTCCAGCCGGGGCCTGCCCCCGCAGTCCTCCACCACGTCGTGCAGGATCGCGGCGGTGGCCTGCAGCTCGTCGCCCCCGTGCTCCAGCACCAGCGCGCTGACCGCCAGCAGATGGCTGGCGTAGGGGATCCGGGTGCCCGTGCGCACCTGGCCGTCGTGGGCCGCGAGCGCGTAGCCGACCGCGTCGATGAACCGTCCGGTCAGGTCGAGGTGCTCCATGCGGGTGCTCCCGGGGTCACAGGCGGATGCGGCGGGCCCCTCCGACGTGCCGGTAGCGCTCGGGCAGGCAGGTCAACACGACCACCTGGCTGTGCTCGCCGGCCTCGCGCAGCACCGCACCGAGCCGCTCGAGCCGGTCCGGGTCGGTGTTGCCCAGCGCGTCATCGAACAGCAGCAGGCCGCCCTGTGCCCCCAGAAGCCGCGCGCAGGCCAGCCGGCCGAGCAGGGCGAGCTGCTCGCGTGCCCCGACCGACAGCTGCTCGAGGTCGAGCCAGACACCGTCGAGGTGCCGGCGTGCGACCCGCAGGTCGTCGTCGAGCTCGACGTCGAAGCCCGAGCCGTGCAGCATGCGCCCGTAGCTGCGCAGCTGGGTGCGCAGCGGTGCCGCGTAGCGCTCCCGGGCCAGATCGCGGTGCCGGGACAGCGTGTCGACCAGCTGCCGGGCCGCATCGGCCCGGCGCAGCAGGCCGGCGAGTCGGTTGCGGGCATGCTCGAGGTCGGTGTCGAGCTCCTCGCGCTGCTCCCACAGCCCGTCACCGCCGAGGGCGGCGATGCGCACGCGCACCTCCCGCAGCAGCTGCTCGGCCTCGGTGCGCCGCTGCTCGGCGTCCTCGGCGACCTGCCGGGCGTTGGCGAGCAGGGCGCGCACCGTGTCCGGGTCGGCCTCGGCGAGCTCGCTGTGGGCGCGGCTGACCGCGTCGGCGCTGCGCTGACGGACCACCTCGAGGTCCCGCAGCCCGGCGGTGAGCTCCTCGTCGCCGAGCGCCCCGAGCTCCTCGTGGAGCTCCTCGCGTTGTGCGGCGGCACGCTCTGTGGCCGCCTGCTCGCGGGTGCGGTGGCCGACCACGGCCTCGCGGTGGCGCTCCACCTCCGCCCGGGCGGTCTCGACCTCCTGCTCGGGGTCGGTGACCTGCTGCTCGGCCGATCGCTCGTCGGCCGAGGCGGCGCCCAGCGCCGCCTGCGCGGCCTCGATGTCCTCGGGTATCGGCAGCGACGCATCCCGCCGGTCCTCCTGCTCGGCCAGCCGACGCGCGAGCCGGTCGAGCTCCCCGTCGAGCTGCTCGGCGCTGCTGCCCTCCAACGCCGCCTCACGGTCGCGCTCGGCGTCCTGTGCGGCGCGCTCGTCGTCCCGCCGGCGGCGGTGGGCGGCCTCGGCGGCG